>JAPOVQ010000025.1 GCA_026708035.1 Chloroflexota bacterium
ACGTCGACTTCACCATCGTGCACAACATGTCGCCGGGCGTCTTCGCGCTCTACGCGGACGTCGCCCTCGAGGCCGGGCAGCCGACGGTGGCGATCCACACCTGGCCGCTCATTCCATATATCGGTCCGATGGCGGACTGGTTTGACACCGGCGTGAACGCCCACGTGCCCCGACAGCATGCGATCCCCGGGCGCCTGCTCGATCCCAAAGTCAAAAGCCGCTCGCGCATGCACTACCGGATGGCGCTCAACGAGGCCCAGCGGCGCGGCGACGACACCTGGGCCGTGCTGGTGGACGAGGATGGCTACCTCACCGAGGGCACCGGGTCCAACTTCTTCATCGTTCGCGACGGCGAGCTGCTCACGCCCGAGCCGCGGCACATCCTGCGCGGCGTGACGCGGCAGAGCATCCTGGACCTGGCCGGCGAAATCGGCGTGCCGGTCCGTGAGGCCAATCTCGAGCCCTACGACGTCATCGTGGCGCAGGAGGCGTTCTTCGCCTCGACACCCTTCGTCATCATGCCGGCCACGCGCTTCAACGACCGCCCCGTCGGCGACGGCGCGGTGGGGACGATCACGTTGCGCCTGCTCGACGCCTTCAGCGAGACCGTGGGCGTGGACATCGTGGCGCAGGCCAAGGCCTACGGCCAGCGCCTCCGTGCCGGCTAGCTAGTCGTCGTCGGCGCTGCGCCGCAGATCGTGCGTGAGCACGCCGACGATGCCCGCGGCCAGTCCGCCGATGATTGGTCCGAGCCAATAGATCCAGTGCGAGTCAAAGTGCCAGTTCACGATGGCGGGTCCCAAGCTGCGCGCCGGGTTCATGGAAGCGCCGGTGATCGCGCCGCCCACCAGGATCAAGGCTCCCAGCGTGGCGCCGATGGCCGCGCCTGCCGCGGCCGCCGGCACTCTGCCGCTCACCGCCACCGCGATGACCACCGAGACCAGCACGAACGTCATCACCGCCTCGAGCAGGAACGCCTGCCCCGCGCTCACGTCGACCGCCGGCAGGGTCATGGCCGTGCCGGGTCCCATCGGCCAGGTCCATCCGTGCAGCAACGCGCCCAGCAGACCGCCGGCGATTTGCGCCACGAGGTACGACGGCGCCTGCCGCGGCGAGAACTTGCCGATGGCCGCCAGTCCCAGAGTCACGGCGGGGTTGATGTGGCAGCCGGACACGTGGCCGATGGCGTACACCAGCCCCGCCAGGATGCAGGCGTGGCCAAAGGCCGGAATGAGCAGATTTCCCGCGGCGACGTCGCCAAAGCCAACTTGCGCCATGGATGTCGTCATCATCGCGACGAACACCAAAAGCGTGGTGCCCACGAATTCGGCCAGCAGGGCGCGTGGCTTCAGCGACTCGATCATAGGCAAGTCTCGGAACTGGACTTCCGCCGCCACGGAATGACGACGTCAGAGCTTCGCGACGAGGATTCTAAGCGGGCCGCCGCGACCTTAGCGGGTGCACCCTTATTGCGATATTATCTCAATAAGCGCGAGGCAATCGTTGACAATGCGATCGGGGCATGGCCGCGCGTGCCCGATGATCCTGGAGGTCTATGTCTGAACCGCCGGAGGTAACGCACTCGCACCTGTGGCGGCCTGGCCGCCCCATCAACCGCCGCGCGCTGCTTGGCGCTTCGCTCCTCGGCGCGGCGGCGGTGGCAACGACCCCGCTGCTCGCGCAATCGGTGACCGAGGAAGAAATAGAGGCCACCGAGCAGGAAATCGAGCGTGTGGACAGTGAGCGGCGCGCCGCCGAAGCGCTGGTAGCGGCGGCGATCGCGCGTGAAAGCACGCTGCAGCAGCAATTGGCCGTCATCGACCGCGACCGCTACTTGGCTGCCCAGCGGCTTATCCAAGTCAAGCGGGAGCTCGAGACCGTGGAGCTCGAAGTCTTCGACATCAACCAGTCCATCGGCGATCTCAATGACGCGTTGGCCGGCGAGACCTCGGTGCTCGAGCGGAAGGCGCGATCGCTGTATAAGGCGGGCCGCACGACGTTGTTGGAACAGGTCCTCGCGGCCGACTCGTTCGCCAGCGCGCTCGACCGCGCGGCGTCGCTCGAGCGGTTGCTGGCGCGCGGCGTCGCCGACATCGGCCAGCTCCGGTTGCGGCGTGGCGAGATTCAGCTGCGCACGGCCGATCTGACGGCCCGTCTGGACCGGCAGCAGGAGTTGCAGGCCGAAGCGCAGTCGATCGAGGAGGAGCTGGCGCGCAGGTCCGAGGAGCAGCAGGACCTCATCTTCAGCGTGCAGAAGGAGCAGGCGGAGCGCGCGGAGGACGTGCGGGCCTTTGAACGTGAGTCGGAGGCCATCGCCTACCGCGTGCGGCTTCTACGCGATATCTACGAACGGCAACTCGTTGAAGAGGAGCGTCGGCGGGCCGCCGAGGCGTTGGAGCGGGCGCAACAGTTCGCCAGAACCGTCATCAGCCAGCAGAGCCCCGGCGCGGCGGGCCCCTACATCTGGCCGCTGCTGGGACTGATCACCACCGAGTACGGCGGGTGCACTTTTGGGCAGTGTCCCCACCTGGGCATGGACATTGCCGCCTCGTCGGGCACGCCCATCGTCGCGGCCAACGACGGCGTGGTGCTCGCTGCGGGACTTGTGGTGCCGGGCGACCGTCGGGCGTCTTACGGAATGATCGTGATCATCGCCCACAGCGAGACTGAAGAAACGCTTTACGCCCACCTGGACGACCTCACCTGGCCCCCACCGGTCGCGCCCGGGCAGTTTGTGAGCCGTGGGCAGACCATCGGGTTCGTTGGCCTCACGGGGTGGACCACCGGTCCCCACCTGCACCTGGAATACCGCGTCGGCGGGGCCGCTAGCGACCCACGGCGAGTGCTCGTCTAGCGGGCGCCGTCGGCCCGCGCGCTCAGTCCAGGCGCCGGAAGAAGCACGTCCGCTCGCCGGTGTGGCAGGCGGGCCCGGCTGGGCGGACCTTCACCACCAGGGCGTCGCCGTCGCAATCGATGTGGATCGACTCCACCGTCAGCACGTTGCCCGAGGTGGCGCCCTTGTGCCACAGCTCTTGCCGACTGCGGCTCCAGAACCACGCCTCGCCCGACTCCTGCGTGAGCGCCAGCGACTCGCGGTTCATGTAGGCGAGCATCAAGACCTCGCCTGTCGAGGCGTCCTGGGATATGGCCGGCACCAGCCCGCGATCGTCAAACGTGGGCTGGATTGTTTCGGCTGGCGCGGAAGCGCGCGTCGACATCGGATTGATCCTCCCTGGTGGATGTCGCGGCCGCCGGGCTAGACGGCCGCTTTCATCTCCTGGTACTGGGCCTCCATGGTTTCGTTCACCGCCAGCGTTGCGTCGAGACCATCCGCCAGCGTCTCCAGGGCGCTGCCGGGGACGGCGGCCAGTACGTAGGCGTCGGGGATTTCGGTGAATGTGCGCATGCCGATGCATCCGAGCGAGATCGACGCCGCCTCTCGCCCCGCGGCCGTCGGCAGCACGCCGCAGGCGGGCCGACCGAACACGCCGTCTTGCGGACCGGTCCACAGCGTGCCGCCCAGGCTCTCTTCGAGAAACATCGTCTGCTTGGGCGTCAGCCACAGGATCACGTTGTCGGGCTCGAGCGGAAACGTCGCCAGCGGACCGTAGACGGCGCCCCTCGGTCCGGGATCGAAATGGGGAATGTGGGGAATCTCCTCTTCGCGGATGTAGGCCAGCGAGCACATGTCGCCGACCAGACCCATCAGCTCTTCCTGCTTGGCCGGCGGCAGCTCGAATCCCATCACCATCGCCCCAATGGGACAGCCCATGTGTGCCGCCTCGTCGGCGAAGAACACCTGCTCCTCGGCGCGGCGCCAAAACGTGCAAGCCGACGGCACCGCGTCGGTCCACGCCGCGATCCCTGACGGGGGCGCGTCCACGCGCGCGACCGCCACCGGCGGATACTCGAGGTCAAGGACGGTCTGAAGTCGGGTGGCCAGATCGGCATAGGGCGTGGACGTCATGCGTGCTCCAAAGGCGCGGCAAGCCCGCCAGCGTCAGCAGGTAGGCACTGCCACGTTCGTAGGTGGGTCTCTCGATGGTGACACAACGAGCCGGATGAATCCCAAACGTGACGACCGGCGCGTTGATTGACTGTGATTGACGCCGTTTGCTAAGTCGCGGTGGTATGGCACGGACCGCACAGCCCATACACTTCCAGGCTGTGGCCGGTCACGGCGAATCCGGTCTCGAGCTCAACCTCGCTGGTGATCGCGTCGAACGTGCAGCGTTCGATGATTTCGACGGTGCCACAGGTTTGGCACACGACGTGATGCTGGTCGGGGGTCCGGCGCGCCAAATAGCGGTGTTGCTCCGGTGAGGGATGCACTGTTTCCACCGCGTCGATGTCCCGCAGCAGGTCCAGCGTGCGGTACACGGTGCTCCGCGACGCATCGCCATCGGATCGCTGCACCGCGCTGACCAGCTCTCCGGCTGAAATCCCGGCGGGCGCGGCATCGATAGCCGCCAGAATCAGACGCCGCTGTCCGGTGACTCTGCCGCCCGCATCCCGCAGGGCGGTGAGGGTGCGATTGATCCAGGCGGATTTCATGGCGGGGCGTGCGTGAATCGGCGCGCCCCAATTATACGGCCTTTCAGCATTGACAGAGGGTCTCAGTTGTTTCCGAACTCAGCGGTGGTTTGATCGAGCGCCTCTGGCGCCGCACGTGCGGTGCGCGCATTCTCGGCCAGCCACGCATGGCCCCCGCGGCTGGCGTGGCACAATTCCCACTGCGCATCCGACGGCTGAGCCTCACCGCTCGAGATGATCAATCCCCTCCACGCCGCGGCGGGCGCGCTTATCCTCCGTCGCCTCCATCGGTGGTCCGGCAGCACGCTGCGGCTCAAGCTCCCCGACGGCTCGCGGCGCGACTTCGGTCCCAGCGACGCACCTCGTCGGGTGCATGCGGACGTCCACCACGCGCGCTTCTTTGCGCGCCTGCTCTTGGGCGGCACGACCGGCGCCGGCGAGTCCTACATGGCCGGCGAATGGTCCAGCACCGATCTGAAAGCCTTGCTGCAAGAGACGCTGCGCAACGGTCCTCGCCTGGGGTTGGAGTCGCACGCCAGTCTGCTCGCGCGGCTGCTGAACGCGTGGCGCCATCGGCGGCGGGCCAACACCAAGGTCGGCAGCCAGCGGAACATCCACGCGCACTACGACCTTGGCAACGACTTCTACCGGCTGTTTCTCGACGAGTCGCTCACCTATTCCTGCGCGCGCTGGCCGGAAGGATGTGACGACCTCGCCACGGCCCAGCGAGCCAAGATGCGGGACATCTGCGACAAGCTGGACCTGGGCCCCGATCACCACGTGCTCGAGATTGGGAGCGGCTGGGGCGGATTCGCGCTTCACGCCGCCCAAACGACGGGGTGCCGGGTGACCGGCATCACGATTTCGCGGGAGCAGCTTGAGCATTCACGCAAGCGTGTCGCCGAGGCCGGCTTGCGCGACCGCGTGGATATCCAGTTCTGCGACTATCGCGACATCGACGGGCAATACGACCGCGTGGTCTCCATTGAGATGTTCGAGGCCGTCGGGCGTACCTACTGGCGCTGCTTCTTCGAAGTCTGCGAGCGCGTCTTGCGGCCGGGCGGCCGGATGCTCCTGCAGACCATCGCCATTCCCGACGCCGACGTCGACCTGCCCTATCGCGGAGCCGGATGGATCAGCCGCTACATCTTTCCGGGCGGACTGTTGCCGGCCATGTGCGAGATTGCCGAGGCTGCGGCGACGCCGCGCGGCGACCTTGCCGTCCGGATGGTGGACGAGATTGGTCCTCACTACGTCCGCACCCTGGATACGTGGCGCTCGCGCTTTTGGAGCCGCATCGACGACGTGCGGCGGCTGGGATTCGACGAGACGTTCGTGCGGATGTGGGACTTCTACTTGGCGACGTGCTCGGCGGCGTTTGCCGTCGGGCAGACGCGCGATGTCCAGGTGCTGCTCGAGCACTTGGGGCAATCCACCGCGCCCCCGAGCCAGGTCATCACCGCCGGCGCGGCCTTCTAGCGGTATCGAGCAAAGATCGGCTTGAACGCCGGTCTTCCATATCTCACCCTTTCTAACGAAGGCTGCGTCCAGACGCCTGGATTCCGAAAGCAATTGTGGGTGGAGAAGCCCGAGACCCGTCGTGAGCTCTGAGGCCGTACCTGCCGCCCGGCGGGACAGTCCCGAGGCAGAATCCTCTTCGCGCCTACACGCCGTCGTTCGCAACCTTCCCTTCACGCTCGTGCACCTCTTGGCACTGGCCGCGATCTGGACTGGCATGAGTTGGCCGGCCGTGGTGGTCTGCCTGGGGCTCTACTGGATGCGCGTGTTCTTCATCACCGGCTTCTATCACCGCTATTTCTCCCATCGGAGCTATCGCACGTCGCGCGTGTTTCAGGCGGTGATTGCGTTCCTCGGCACGACCGCCATGCAGAAAGGGCCGCTGTGGTGGGCCGGACACCACCGGTTTCATCACCGGCACTCGGACGACGAGGAGGATGTCCATTCGCCGCTGCACGGCGGATTCTGGTGGGCGCACATCGGCTGGCTGATCCGCGTGAGCCGGGACGACACGCGCTGGGAAGAGGTCAAGGATTTGGCCCGCTTTCCCGAGTTGCGCTTCTTCGAGAGCCACTACCGGCTCGGCATGGCGGCCTATGCGGGCGGGGTGATTGGCCTGGGATTCTGGCTGGAGCACGCATTCCCGCAGACGGGCGTCACCTGGGGGCAGGTGCTCGTGTGGGGCTTTGTGATCAGCACGGTGATGCTGTGGCACACCACCTATCTCATCAACTCCGGCGCCCACATGTGGGGTAGCCGCCGCTTCGACACCAAGGACACCAGCCGCAACAACTTTTGGCTGGCGCTGGTCACCATGGGCGAGGGCTGGCACAACAACCACCACCGCTATCCCGGGGCCGAGCGCAACGGGTTCTATTGGTACGAAGTCGACGTCACGCACTGGCTGCTCACGGTGCTCAGTTGGCTTGGGTTGGTGTGGGACCTGCGCCGCCCGCCGCGCCATATCTATGAGAGCGCCTCGCGCTAGCCGGCTTAGTCGTCAGGTCGATGCGCTCGCAAGTCCGCTACTGATTTGGCTGCCAGGCGTTGACGGAGACGATCAACGCCGCGCTGCCTCTACCGTACGGACTGGTTTGCCTGTCGAGCCAGGCACGATGGTGGTCAAGACTTCAGCGAATTGGCGCGCGGCCGATTTAGACTCTGGCGGTGGCTCCGAGTCTGTGAGGGGCGTTTCAATGGTCGGCACAGCGCCGTCATTCCCGCGGAGGTGGGAATTCACGCCCCAGTCGCTTCCCGACGACTCGCTGGCCGCCAGGGGGGCGCCGTGCGCGTAGCGCTCACCGGCGGCAGCGGCCTCATCGGCGGCGCGGTCGCCGCCGCGCTCCTGGCCGAAGGCCATGAGGTCATCCATCTCGTCCGCCCGCCGCGTCGTTCCGCCGAGGGCCAGGTTGCCTGGGATCCCGTGGCCGGCACCATCGACGCGGGCGGTCTTGAGGGCCTCGACGCCGTCGTGCACCTGGCCGGCGAGCCGACCACCGCCTGGCGTTGGACGGCTGCCAAGAAGCGCCGCATCTTCGCCAGCCGGGTGGACGGAACGCGGCTGCTGGCCGAGACGCTGGCCGTATTGCAGTCTCGCCCCCGCGTCTTCGTGTCCTACTCCGCGGTGGGCTACTACGGTGACCGCGGCGACGAAGTCCTGCGTGAGGACTGCCCGCCGGGGTCAGGCTTCCTAGCGAAAGTCGCGACCGACTGGGAGGCCGCCGCGCATCCCGCCGCCGGCCGCGAAATCCGGGTGGTGCATCTGCGCGGTGCGCCGGTGGTGGCGGGCCACTCCCCGTTCCTGACGCGCCAGGCGCCTGCCTTCAGGCTCGGGCTGGGCGGCCCGTTGGGCAGCGGCCGCCAGTGGTGGCCCTGGGTGGCGCTGGAGGACGTCGTCGGTGTCATGCGGCACGTGCTGGCGCGTGACGACCTGCGGGGCCCCATCAACGTCGTGGCCCCGGAGCTGTGCACCAATCTCGAGTTCGCCCGCACATTGGGTCGCGTGCTTGGCCGATCGGCGCTGCTGCCAGTGCCGTCGCCGATACTGCGCGCAATGATGGGCGAGATCGCCGACGAGATGCTGCTGGCCAGCCAGCGCGTCGAGCCGGCTCGACTGATTGACTCGGGCTACCACTTTCACTTCCCGATGCTGGAGCACGCCCTGCGCCACGCGCTCGGACGGCCTGGCTCCTGAGACTCGACCGCCGCGCGGCGGTGCGCGAGACTGCCCGCGTCCAGCGCCGCTCGACGGTTGAGGGAATCCATGCTCAGCACTGAGGGATGTCGGGCGCGCACGCGCCGCTTGCTCGAATGCGTCGACGCCGACGTGGAAGCGCTCGTTGTCACGCGGCCCGAGCACGTCTTCTATCTGGCCAATTACATGCCGTCGCCCAACGACATTCACCATCGCGCGCCGCAGTACCTGGTCATCCAACGCGCCGGACCCACGACGCTCATTCTCGATGGGTTCGCCAAGCTCGACGGCGAGCCTGCCGTTGATGAGGTTATCCACGGTCATTGGGGCGTGGCGGAGCCCGACGTGACCCGCGCCCACTGCACGGCCAGCGCGGTCATCGACCTGATTGGCAAGCTCGGGAGCAAGATCATCGGCGTCGAGCGGGCCGCCGTGCCCGCCACGGTCGCCGAGGCGGCGCCCGAAGTGCGGGACATCGAGCCCCACCTGGGCCTCATGCGCCGGGTCAAGGATCCCGACGAGCTGAAGCTGATCCGCGCCGCCGTGCGAGTCGGCGAGGCCATGCACGCGGCCTCGTGGGAGTGCCTGGCGCCCGGCATGCGCGAGATCGACGCCTATGCCGCCATCGTGACCGCGGGGCTCGAAGTGGCCGAAGGCCCGTTCGTGATGATGTGCGAGTTCATCTCCGGTCCGCGGGTCGTGCCGCGCCGCGGCGACCCCGGCCCGCGTGTGATGGAATCCGGCGACAACGTCGTGATGGACCTGTTTCCCTACGTCAACGGCTACCGCTGCGACCTCACCAACACCATCACCCTCGGCGGGCGGCCCACGCCGGAGCAGCAGTACGCCTTCGACGCGGTCCACGAGGCGCTGACGTCCTCCGAGGCCATGATTCGCCCGGGCGTGCGCGCGCAGGAAATCTACGCCGTCCAGGACGCCGTGCTGCGGGGCGCCAACCCGGAGTGGGGGCTGCCGGGCCACGCCGGACACTCGCTCGGGCTGGAGCATCCCGAGGCGCCGGACTTCGTGCCCGGCGTCGAAGGCGAGATTCTGGAGGGCATGGTCATCGCCCTCGAGCCGGGCGCCTACGGCATGCCCTTCCACGGCGTGCGGCTGGAGCACAACTACCTCGTCACCGCCGACGGCCTGGAGCGCCTCTCCAACCACCGCCTGGGGCTGGTCTAGCCCGAGCCGCCCGTCCGCCGCCGACCCTGGGCAACAGTTTGACCGTGACCTGGCCCATGCGGGAAGGTCAACCCACCACCAATGAACCTGTGACGGAGGCGGCGATGGCCGTTGAGGCGGCGACGCGGCGGATTGACGATCGGGACTGGGCGGCGCTGACCCTTGGCGAGCGCATCCGGCAGATCGAGGTCGAGGGCTATCTGGTGCTGCCCGACCTGCTCACGTCCGAGCAGGTGGCCGACCTCAAGGCCGTCACGGCGACCTGGGAAACCATCCCCACCGACTACAGCAAGAGCCAGCAGGTGCGCCCCGGCGTAGAGTTTGCCGGCGGTCTGATCAGCGATCTCATCGGGAATCCGCCCGCGCTGGAGTTCCTGCGCGCGCTCTGCGGGCCGGAAATCATCTTGATGTCGGTGGCCTATGCGCGTTCAGAGCCGGGCCATCCCGGCATCAGCCTGCACACCGACGGCCAGCCCTACGGATCCAAGATCTTCGGTCAGGGCGGCAGCACGCCGTTTATGGTTCGAGTGCTGTACTACCTCGACGATTTGACGCCCGAGGTCTCGCCATTTCGCGTCGTGCCGCGGTCCCATTTGTCCTTCCACGCCGACGCGAATCCCTATCTCCGCTTCGAAGGCCATCCCGAAGAGGTCATGGTGCCCGCCAAGGCGGGATCAGCCGTGCTGATCAATCACCGCGTCTTTCACGGCAACTTCCCCAACACCGGCGATCGGCCGCGGGAGATGATCGCCATCGCCTATCGGCCGGCGTGGGCGGGACCGCAGGGCGAGGTGCCGGCCTGGGACGCCGACGCCGTGGCGGCGCTGCCCGACCACGTGCGCCCGCTATTCGCCGATCGCAACACCCGCCACTGGCTTCCGGAGGGCGGCAACAAACCCGAGGGCATGCAGTCCGAGGCGCCCGGAATGAACCCCAGCCGCTGGGATCTGGCCTAGCGGTTCCGACCTACTCGACCGCAGGGGGCTCGTTGCCCCACTCGTAGGACGGCACGCGCACGTTGCGCTCCTGCAGCGGCAGCGCCACGCGCGCGCCGCCCTGGAGGTGCGATTCGTGGAACGCGAATCCGAGCTCGGTTACCAGGCGCGCGCGGTCCAGCCCGCAGATCGAGGGCCGGCCGTCGCGAATCGCGGCCACGAGATCGCCAACGGCCACGCGGCCGGCATCGGCCAGACCGCCTCGGTCGGGCAGTTCAATAGTCTCGGCCGCCAGGCCCTCGCGGCCCAGGTAGCCGAAGCCTTCGCGCACGCGCCACACCAGCGCGTCGCTGGCGTCGTTGGTCACCAGCAGTCGACCTTCGCTCCCCAGGACCTCGTAGGCGTGACTCGGCGCGCCCTCGCGCATCACGTGCGCAAACTTGTTCTCGCCCCAGCCGAACATTCCGCGGCCCGGCGGATCCAGCCGGTCCCGCGCGTCCGCCGGCAGGCTGGAGACGTCGTTGACATAGCCGGCGGCCCAGGTTGGCTCGGGATGCCCGGCCAGCGTGAGCATCACGTCCAGCCAGTGGCAGCCGTGGTTGAGCAGCTGCGCCAGTCCAAACCCGAACACCGCCTGAACCTCGCCGATCAGTCCGTCCGCCAGCAGCTCGGCCAGGCGCACGTACGGCGGCCACCAGGCGCGGTCGAGGCCATAGACCACGCCCACGCCGTTGGCCTCGCACGCGTTGACGATGCGATCGACCTCGTCCATCGTCGTGCACAGCGGCTTCTCGAAAAAGATGCCCCGCACCCCAGCCGCCGCGGCCTGCTCGCATTGATCGGCGTGCATGGTTTGCCGCGTGGCGATGCAGACGATGTCGGGATCCACCGCTTCCAGCATCCGCGGGTAGTCTCCGAAATCGGAGATGTGATCGCCCCACACCGCCTTGAACTCCTGCCGCGTCTCGTCCCCGTAGTCGAAGACGCCGACGATTTCGGTGTCGGGCACCGCGTCGAACGCCGTGGCCCAGTTGTGGCTCTGCCCCACGCGATCGAGCATGCGGTGGCAGCCGGCAATCGCCACCCGCAGCGGACGATTCGAAGCACTCATCCGCGACCGCCTAGTCTTCCCTGGGCTTGATGTCGTGGTTCATGGCCCATTCGGGGTAGTAGTTGCGCATTTCGGCGCCGGGAGCCGGGGCGCCCAGCGGCTGCGGCGGCATGCGGAACGGTCCGGGCACCGCGATCATTTCGCTCCAGATGTGAACCAGCCCCAGCGCGCGTGAGAGCCGCGACGAGGGCACGTTCCAGGTCGAGGTCGTCCACCACACCAGCTTGCCCTGCTCCAGAATCCAGCGCCCCGCCGCCGCCGCCACCGCCCGCCCCATGCCGCGCAGCTGCTGGTCGGGCGCCGAGTCGATGCCGATCTCGAGCAACTCGTCGCTTTCAACGCGAATCGACGCCAAGGAAACCAACTGGCCGTTGTCGAAAATGCCGAATCCGCCGATCGACTCGTCCAACAAGCAGTGCCAGAAAATCTTGGGATCGGCCGTTGATCGAATCTCGTCGCCGCTGAGATAGACGGGACGCGGGTCGTCGGCCTCGCAAAAGCTCTGCTCGTCGGCCGCCATGCAGAAGTAGGGCCCCCAGCCGGTGAGTCCGTGGGGAAGCGTGGCCCGGCTGATCTCGTAGGCGCCGTAAATCGAGAAGAGCAGGTCATAGCTCAGTCCGCTGAGGGCTGCCTCCAGCGCCGGCGCCCAGTCCGGTCGCACCGTCACCACGCCGCGCCCGCCGAGTCCCACGGCAAGAACCGGCGGCCCAAGCTCTAGTCGCGCGTCCAGGGCTACGACCGGCACTTCGGGCGTCGACAGCGTCTCCAGCGATGCCCCGAGCCGACCTTCCTGCCAGGGCATCAGCCGCTGCCGCAATCGCTCAACCGCCATGCAGGTCGGCTCCCATCGCCGTGGCCGGGCCTTCGCCGCGGAGCGCGTCGCCCCGCCGGCTGCGTTCACTCGGGGATCGTAGCAGCCGGTTGCGGCCGCGACCGCTCCGCTGATCGCGGTGTAACCTTGCGGCAGTCGTCGGCGCCCAGGAGTCGCAGGTGAGAAACCTCAAGTTCTTGCTCACTGCCGCGGGCATCGTGCTGTTTTTTGTGTTTATCAGCGGATTGATGTTTTGGGCCGCCGCCACCTGCGGCGAGGTCATGCGGGCGGAAGCGGAGGCCACGCCGGTGGCTACGCCCGCCTTGCCGCCGGCGGGAGCGCAAGCCGCCGACGAGGGCTTCGGTCCGGTGCAACTGATCGGCGTGCTGTTGCTCGGCGGTGGCCTTTACTACTTCTGGCGCCGCCAGCGATCGCTCTACGAGTCCATCAAGGCCCGCGAGGGACCGACGCTGAACACGCGCGTTCGCAGCTCGATCGCCCAGCTCAACGTTTCGCACGAAGGCGAACCGGTGATCGAGGAGCGCATCCGGGGCATCGAGGAGCTTGGGAAGATCGTGCAGGAGTCGCCGCAAGACTACTGGCCGGTGATGGACGTGCTGAGCCGCTACGTGCGCCAGAACGCTTCACTCGATTTGGAACGCGCGGACGATCCCGAGATCGTGCGCCCGGACGTGCAGATGGCCATGACCACCATCGGGGCTCGCCGCCACACGCGGCGCGGCAGTGATCGGTTGAACCTCTCCGAGACGGACCTCCGCGGCGTCCATCTGCCGGGCGCACACCTCGAGCGCGTGGACCTCTCAGGGGCCCGACTGGACGGCGCCGTGCTGATCAACGCCCATCTCGAGCAAACGGACCTCACCGGCGCGAATCTCACGCGCGCGGATCTGCGCGGCGCGCAGGGAGTTTCGAGCGCCCAGTTGGACGCAGCCGTCACCGCCAGCTCGACCCAGCTCCCGGAGGACGTGGCGCCCTAGGACGCGGTGGTGCGCCCTTCGAGCGTCAACGGCCAGTCGGCCGCGGTCGACTCCTCGCTAGTGTGCTGATCTACCAGCCCACGCGCCGCGTCCACGATGCCGTCGACGCTCAGCCCGTGCGCCGCGCGCAAGCTGTCCGCGGGTCCGTGATCCAGGAAGCGATCCGGCAGGCCCAGGCGGCTCACCGTGATATCGCGCCGGCCATGGTCGGCCAGCAGCTCGAGCACGGAGCTGCCGAAGCCGCCCATGCGATTGTGGTCCTCGATCGTCACCACGCGTCCCGTCCGCTCAGCCACCTGCACGATCAGCTCCGTGTCAAGCGGCTTGACGAAGCGCGGGTTGACGACCGCGGCGTGAATGCCGTGGTCGGCCGCCAGGACTTCAGCAGCTTGCATCGCCGGATGCACGGCCCACCCAATTGGCAGCAGGGCGACGGTACCGCCTTCGCGGAGCACTTCGCCGCGACCAATGGGCATCTGACGCAGCGGCTCGTCGCAGGGCACCCCGCGGCCCGCGCCGCGCGAATAGCGAATCGCGAATGGCCGATCCGAGGCGATGGCGGTTGCCAGCAGGTGTCGCAGCTCGTTTTCGTCCTTGGGCGCCGCGACCACGAGGTTGGGAATGGCGCGCAGATAGGCCAGGTCGAGCACGCCGTGATGGGTGCGGCCGTCGTCACCCACGACTCCGGCGCGATCAACCCCCAGCACGATCGGCAGTTCCTGGATCGCGATGTCGTGCACGATCTGGTCGAACGCACGCTGGAGGAACGTCGAGTAGATGCACACCACCGGCCGCAGGCCCTGGGTGGCCAGGCCGGCGGCCAAGGCGAGGGCGTGGCTTTCGGCGATGCCCACGTCGTGCACGCGCCCCGGCAGCGCCTGCTGCAGATCCGCGAGCGCAGTGCCTTCCAGCATGGCCGCGCTCACCGCGACGATTCGCGGGTCATCCTGCGCCAACTCGGCCAGGGTTTGCGCCAGAATCTTGCTATAGCTCGGCGCCACGGTTGCCCCGACCGCCTGCGCCGTGCCCGGCTGGTGCAGCGTCACCGGATCGCTCTCGGCGGCGGGGAGTCCCCGCCCCTTTTGCGTAAACACATGCACGGCGACCGGTCGTCGGAGCGCCTTGGCCGCCTGCAGCGCTTCTTCCAGGGAGCGAAGGTCATGACCGTCAATGGGACCCTGGTAGGCGAAGCCGAACGCCCCGAAGAACTCCTGGGCCGATCCCGAAGGCGAGGTGGGCGCGGTCTCGCGCTGGGACGGGGTGAAGCGGCTGTCCGGTGCGGGCGGCGTCCAGTCGTAGTGCCGACCCTGGCCCAGGTTGCGGCCCAGCGCCCCAACATTGGGCGAGATCGACATCCCGTTGTCATTCAGAATAAGCACGAGCGGCAAGCCGAGATCGCCCGCATGGTTCAGCGCCTCGAATACGACGCCGGAGGTGAATGCCCCGTCCCCAATCACCGTGACGACCGAGGCGTCGTCGCCGTGGACGCGGCTGGCCAGGGCGACGCCCGCGCCGGCCGATACGCCCGTGCCGGCGTGCCCGGCGCCGATGACGTCGTGCGGGCTCTCCTCGCGCGCGGCGAATCCCGACAACCCGCCCGGTTGACGCAAACTCTTGAAGTCGTCGGCGCGTCCCGTCACGAGCTTGTGCGCGTAGGCTTGGTTGCTCGTGTCCCAGATAATCGGGTCTCGGGGGCTTTCGAAGACCCGGTGCAGGGCCAGCGTCAGCTCGACCACTCCGAGATTCGAGGCGAGATGACCGCCGTTGGCCTGAACCGTGTCGATGATCTCGGCGCGAATCTCGTCGGCCAACGCCGCCAGCTCGTCGGCGGCAAGCTGGCGCAAGTCGGCCGGCTCACGAACGCGATCGAGAATTCGGTTCACAATGCCCCCTCGGCCAAGACCGGCCAATTCCCGATGGTGCCTGCTTTATGACCAACGCGCAAAGCCAGCCTCGCGGAGGTCCGGTCCCCTCTCCCTTGACGGGAGAGGGATAGGGTGAGGGTGACCGTGCGCAACACTCTCGCCGCCCAGGCGCCGCGGATTCCAACGTGACTCGAAACGAAGCCAGCCGTCGCCCGCGCGTGCTCAGCCTGGTCGAGTTGGCCGGACCCGCGGTGGACCGCCTGCGGCGTGTTGCGGATCTCACGCTGCGCCCATGGACCGAGACCCAGGAGCTCGTCGATCCGCTCGACCTCGCGGCGGAGATCGAGGAGCACGGCTATGGCGCCCTGTTCATCGAGGCGGACTTCATATTCGAGGAAACGATTGTCAGGGCGCCGACGTTGCGGTTCGTGGGGATTTG
This sequence comes from Chloroflexota bacterium, assembly GCA_026708035.1. Lineage (NCBI taxonomy): Bacteria > Bacillati > Chloroflexota > Chloroflexota bacterium. Next base: position 15,590 of record JAPOVQ010000025.1, read on the forward strand.
CCGCGTCGACCACCGCCACGTCGACCTTGACGCGGCCGCGGCTGCCGGTGTGGTCGTGGCCAACACTCCGGGCCGCAACTCGCAGGCAGTCGCCGAGCTCACGCTGACGCTCATGCTCAATCTGGTGCGCCCGGTGATCGAGGCCTCGGCGTTCGTCGCGGATGGCGCCTGGGCCGATCCCACCGGCGGATACTTCGGATTTCGCGGCACGGAGCTCGGCGAGCAGACCGTCGGCATCATCGGCCTGGGAGCCATTGGGCGGCGCACGGCGGCCCTGCTGCGACCATTCGGCTGCCGGATCCTGGCCAGCGATCCGGCAGTCACCGCGGCGGAGATGCAGGCGCTCGGCTGCACCGCCGTGTCGCTTGACGAGCTGCTCGCCGCCTCAACCGTGGTCGTGGTGCACTGTCCGGCGCTCCCCCAGACACAGGGCCTCATCGATGCCGACGCCCTGAACAGGCTGCCGGCCGGAGCGCGACTGGTCGCCACGACCGGCGAGGGCGTGGTGGATACCGAGGCCCTGGCCGCCGCCCTCGAGGACGGCCGGCTCGCCGGCGCCGCGCTCGACGTGTTCGAGACGCATCCGCTGCCTCCCGACCACCCGCTGCTTTCCGCGCCGAACGTGATCCTCACGCCGCACATCGGCGGGGCGACGGACGTCACCATTGCGCGGCACTCCGACATGATCGTGGACGACTACCTACGCTTTCTGGCGGGTGAGCCCCTCCGCAATCCGGTTCCGCCGCACGTGCCTTCATGACGAGTGGGACCGCCTATCTCGGCGTCGACATCGGCTCGTCGGGGACGCGCGTGGCGGCGCTGGATTCAACGGGGAAGATTCGCGCCGTTGCAAGGCGGACGCGTCCGCGCAAGCCCATGGTCATCACCGATCTCGAGCGCACCCTCGACGTCGAGCGCATCTGGTCCGAGGTCGCGGCGTGCGTATCCGAGGTCGCCGCTCAGTGCGGCGAGGTCCGGTCGCTCGGCCTCTGCGCCATGCGCCAGACCCTGATCGTGGTTGACGACGAGGAGACGGTGCTCTTTGCCTCGGGCAACGACGACCTGCGAGCGTCGCTCTACGGCGCCGCCATCGACGCCGCCCACGGGGACGCCCTCATGCGACAGACGGGCCGCGCCCTTGCCGCGATCTACTGGCCCGGCAAGCTGGCCTGGCTCGAAGCCGAAGCGCCCGAGGTCATGGCGCCCGCCAAAGCGCTGACAACTCTCGAAGGCTGGATTGTGCGGCGCCTCACCGGTGCTGAATCGATTGGCTCGGTGAGCGCCGCCGAAACCGGCGCCCGTTCGATCCCCGAGAAGCGCTGGCTGAACACCGTGCTTCCTGACTGGACCCATCCACTGCTCCCGCCGGTCGCGGACGGCGACGCCGCCTGCCGGATGCCCGCAACCCAGACCCGTACCCTCGGGCTGCCCCGGGGTCTGCCGGTCGCGATGGGCGTACCCGATACGCATGCGGCCGAGCTGGGCTCGCGGACGGTGGGTTTCGCCGACGGAGACTGCGTGACCGCCGGGTGGAGTCTCACGATCGTGCGGCCGCAAGCGGCATGGGACGCCGAGGCCCCCATTTGGCGCGGCGAGCGCATCGGCGGCGAATACCTGGCCGAAAGCAACGCCGGCGACCTGGCCAGCGGCTATGCCTGGCTGAGCCAGGGCGGTGACGGCGAGTTGACCGATCTCGCGAGCCCGACCGACTCCGCGGCCGAGCGCGGGATATTCGCCACCACCGGCGCTCGCGTCATGGACGTGGCGACCGCGGGCCTCGGGGCCGCCGGCGTGGTATCGCCGATGCCCTTCGCCGAAGGCGTGCCCACGCGCGAGCTGCTGGCCACGGCGGTGCTGGAGGACATGGCCTTTGCCGTGCGGGGAAATCTGGAGCGCCTGCCCCCGCCGATCGGCGATGACGCGCCGGTGCGCTTGACCGGCGGGTTTGCCGCCGCTCCCGCCGCGGGCCCCATCCTGGCGAACGTGCTCGGCGCGCCGGTGGCGGCTTACCCCGGCCTTCCCATTACGGCCATCGGCGCGGCGATTTGTGGAGCGGCGGCGTCCGGCGATTTCACGCTCGATGAGGCCGCGGCGAAGCTGTCGCCGGCGCCAGAAATCCACGAGCCGGACCCCTCGGCAGCGCGCGCGTACGATGGACACTACGCGTGCTGGGTGGATCTGCGATCCCGGCTGGAGGCTTTTGTGCAAGAGACGCTATGAATTCCGCCGCAGCGCGAGCCGCGGTGCTCGCGGCCCGGCAAGCCATGTACCGCGAAGATCTGGTCGTGGGCACGGCGGGCAATGTCAGCGTCCGCGCCGACGGCCACGCCGACGCCATGCACATCACGCCCAGCCGCATGCCGTCCGACGAGACGACGGTCGACGACATCGTGACGGTGACCTTCGACGGCGATCCCATCGAGGGCGACCGCATCCCGTCCGTCGAATGCCTCATGCACGGGGCGGTCTATCGGGCGCGGGAGGACGTTCGCGCGGTGGTCCACGCGCACCCCGTGTTTTCCAGCGTGCTGGCCGTCCGCCATGAGGCAATCCCGCCCATCCTCGACGAGCAGGTCGTGTACGTCGGCGGTGAGGTCGCAGTCAGCGATTACGCGCCGTCCGCCACCGAGGAGCTGGCGGAGGCGACCGTGGCCGCCTTGGGTCCGCGGATGGCCGTGCTGCTGGCCAATCACGGCACCCTCGCGGTGGGATCTGATCCCGAGCATGCGCTCGAAGTCACCCGGCTCGTCGAACGCCTGGCCCAGATTTGGTATTTCGCCGACGCCCGACCGGGGAGCCAGCTGCTGCCGGAAGACGTGGCGGCGGCCGAACGCGATATCTTTCACATGCAACGACAGGTCGAGGTCGATCAATGGCGCTGAAGGTTCCGGGATTCCTCTTGCGGCGGCTCTACGTGAAAGGCAGCCTCCGTGCCACAGCCGACGGGTTCGCGCTGAACCTTTCCAACACGCTGGGGTCGGGATACGCCCGGCGACTGCTGCCCGTGGTGGTTAACGGTGTGCAGGTCGATCTGTCGGACTGTTTCTTCGAGGTTGACGGCGTCGAGCACGGGTTTGCCGAGGTCACGCCGGAGTCGCCCTTCAGCCTGGCGATGAACAAGACGTCGACGCTGGTCGTGCGCGGCGTCTCCCTGCCCGACGGCCCGGTCACGCTTCGTCTCGGCTTCGAGGTGCAGGGACTTGGAGACCTGTCCTTCGAGATCACGGACACGGCCGCCTAGCCGGCGGCGCGCCGCGGTTCGCGGCTCGCGCCCGGGATAGCATGCGCTGCTTCGTCACCGGAGCCACCGGCCAGCTCGGAAGCGCGCTCGTCCGCGAACTCACCGCCGGCGGCCACCACGTCACGGCGCTGGTGCTGCCGGGCGACCCATGGGCGGCGCCGGCATTCGAGGGACTCGATGTCCGCCAAGTGCCGGGCGACCTGAGGGACCCGACGTCGTTTCCGGATGATGTCTTCGACTGGGTCTTCCACCTGGCCGCGAACCAGTCGTTTTACCGGCGCGATCACCAGATCCAATGGGAGGTCAACGTCGAAGGCGTGGCGCACCTGCTCACGTGGCTGGCGGCGCACCCGCCGAGGCGCTTCGTCCACGTCAGCTCGCTCGCGGCGGTGGGGCTCGCGGACCGGCTCGAAACGCCGATGGACGAGATGACACCGTTTGAGGCGGCGGAGCACGGGCTGATGTACGCCATGTCCAAGCAGGCGGGAGAACGGCTGGTGCTCAGGGCAGCGTCGCGGGGACTTCCCGCGGTGGTGGCCAATCCGGGCACGGTGCTCGGCCCGTGGGACCGCGGCGGCCACGCCTGGCGCCTGTTGCGGCCGCTGGTGGGCGGCTGGGTCCGGGCCGTGCCGCCCGGGGGCAACAGCCTGGTCGACGCGCGCGACGTGGCGCGCGGCCTGCTGGCCATGGCCGCCGGCGCCCGGGCTGGTCAACGCTACCTGCTCACCGGCCACAACCTCACCTACCGACACCTCGCTCAGCGGGCGGGACGCATCGCCGGCAACACCGGGCCGATCGTCACCCTGCCGCGTTGGTTACTTACGGGGCTCAGCGTCACGGTCGAGCCGCTCGCCGACCTTGTGGGCATCGCTCCGCCAATCGCCCATGATGAAGCTGTCACCGGGAGAAGCTACCTGTACTTCAACGCCAGCAAGGCCCATCGGGACCTGGGCTTCCGGGCGCGGCCGCTCGACGACACGCTGCTCGACACCCTTGAGTGGTACGCCGCCGCCGGACTCAGTTAGTCCCCAGGCGCTTCGGCAGGGTCCGCCCCCTCTCCCACCGGGAGAGGGTCGGGGTGAGGGGTCCGGATGCCACCGACACTCGGGTCCGCCTCCCGTAGGGGCGCCACTTGTGGGCGCCCGTTCGGCTTACTCCGCCGGCTCGTCCAGAAAGACCGTCTGCCGCGCCTCGCTGGAAAACGCCACCAGCAGCGTCGCCGTGTCCTCGCCGACGTTGATCGCCCGGTGCCGTACACCCTGGGGCACATGCAACAGCGATCCCGCGGACAACGTGACCGTCTGCGTCCCGATCGTGTGCTCGATCGTGCCCTCGGCGACAAACACCAGCTCGTGGCAGTTGGGGTGATAGTGCTCCGGATTCGAGGAGCCGGGCTCGAACTGGGCGCGCCCAAACGTCATCCCGCTGCCGGGCGTCAGGTTTTCGTCTGCCAGCCACTCGAGCGACACGCCCGGCACGTAGTCGCGCCGGCCGCGCCCCACCGTCACCACGCGCGGTTCTTCCGCCTCGCTCATCGACTCCGCCTTCCTCGCCTCGGGATGCCTTCGCGCGGCGTCAGCCTACGCTACTCCGTCGCCGCCCGAATCCCGCTGCTACCCTGACGACCCCCGACGAACCACACCCAGGCGACATCCATGGCGGCACCGGCATCCCCCGAACCACCCAGACTCCTTCAGCTGGCCGCGATCAACAGCTTCATGGGCCACCCCAGCCCGGATCGCGAGTGGAGCTTCGAACGCAAGATCGCGGAGGTGGCCGAGGCCGGATTCGACGGGTTCACCGGACGGGCGCCGCCGATCACTCGGCAGATGGTGGACGACTCGGGCCTGCTGTTCTGGTGCACGGCCGACATCGAGACTGCCCGTGACGTCAAGCCCGCGCTCATGGCGGCGCAGGAAGCCGGCGCGGCGACGGTGAACGTGCAGATGGGCAACCACGACACGCCCACGCGTTCCGCGGTGGCGCTGGCCCGCCGCACGCTCGCCGCGGCGGACGAAATCGGGATTGAAGCGGCGATCGAGGTGCACCGGGACACGGCCACCGAGACGCCCGAGAAGGCCTATGCCCTGGCGGACGGCTTCGCCAAGGCCGAAGGCCGGCTGCTGCCCATGGTGTGGGACCACTCCCACCCGGCCGTGATCAAGCACTTGCCGCCGCCGTTCGCCGGGCGCCTGCTCGACCGGCCCGAGCTGGTCCAAAACTCGAACTGGTTTCACCTGCGCGCCTTCAACGGGCATCACGCACAGGTGCCGGTGATCGACGGCGACGGCAATCCGACGCCCGAGTTCCACGACTGGATCGAGTTCGTCGACGAGCTGATCCAGCTCTGGCTGGCGGCCGCGGGCCCTGGCGCCACGCTGTGGACCTGCCCCGAGATGATCGCCAGCGGCTACCGGCTGTCGGTATTCACGGACAACTGGAGCCAGGCGCTGTTCATCCGCAACGCCGTCGACGACGTCTGGGACCGCCGCCTACCCGATTGGTCGCCGCCGGCCTAGGGGCACGTCCGCTCGCCCGAATCTCAGGCTCCTTGTAGGGGCGCCCCTAGTGGGCGCCCGTCCGGGACGATCCGGGCAGCCACGAGGGCTGCCCCTACACGGAGCCATCCTGGCCGGTGGCCCGAGCTGCGTGCAGCCTGGGAGTCCCTCCGCTGCACCTGCCATTGGTGACCCCACAGGAAATACCTGCGCTTTTGCAATGAAACTTACTTGACAGAGATACACTCAAGTCTTACGATGCCTCCGACAGATCGAATCGGCGGTCCGAGAGGCGGACCGCACGGAGGAGGACACGATGGCCACCATTCAGCGTTGGGATCCGTTCCGCGAGTTGCTCGGTATTCACGACGCCATTGGGCGTCCCTGGCGCCGCACGGCGCTGCCCACGCGCGCATCCTCGTGGGTGCTGCCGGTCGACGTCCGCGAGGATGAGAACGCGATCGAGATCAGCGCGTCGCTGCCCGGCGTCGCCAAGGACGACATCGAGGTTTCCGTCGAGCACGGCGTGCTCACCATCGAGGCCAAGACCGCCGTTGCGGACGAGGCCGCAAGCGACGGCTACGTGCTGCGCGAGCGTCGCGCTGGCAGCTTCCGACGCGCCCTGCGCCTGTCGGATCGGGTGGACGCCGCCGCGGCGACGTCCCGCTACGCCGACGGCGTGCTCACGGTGACCGTGCCCAAGCTGGAGACCAGCAAGCCCAAGCGCATCGAAGTCACGGTCTCCTAACCACCTCCCCCCACGGCGGCGGCCCGGGCACGCTCGGGCCGCCGCCGGCGCGTTTCCACCTTGCTTGGGCGGCGCGGGCGATCGAAGTGCGCAACGTCAGTCAGCGCCCGCCATTTCTTCGCATCGGCGCCGAAGTCCGGCCCCCTCTCCCTGAGGGAGCGGGCTAGGGTGAGGGGCGCGCGGGGCAGCGATTCCACTGGGTGCATGATTCAGGAAGCTGCATCACGCACTTCCGAATAGACGGGCTCTCGCCGCCCCGCTACCGTTCTCGCAGCCGCCGCTTAGGCCGGACGGCCCGGAGACGCTTGCATGAAGGTCCTGATTGTCCCGCACGCCGACTACTACGTCCTGCCGACGGACGAGCTTCGCGCGGAGTTTCCCGACGCGACCTTCGTCGAGCCGGAAACCCCGGAAGAGCGGCTGCGTGAGGTCGTCGACTCGGACGCCTTCTACGGCACCCCCACCAGCGAAGAAATGCGGGCGGCCACGCGCCTTCGCTGGATCCACAATCCCGGCATGGGCATCGACCGGCTGATGAAGGTGCCCGAGATCGTCGCCTCCGACGTCGTGATCACCAACTCGCCCGGTCCCCACACCAACCCCATGGCCGATCATGCGTTCATGTTCATCCTGGCCCTCGCGCACCGCCTGGTGGAGTCGCTGGACGACCAGCGGCAGCGCGTCTGGGACACGGTGAAATACAACAATCGCATGCTGCCGCTCAATGGCAGCCGTTTGGGCATCCTCTCGATGGGCGGCGTCGGTCGAGCCGTCGCCCAGCGCGCGCTGCCGTTCGGCATGCACGTCTATGCCATGGATCCCAGCCCCACCGACATTCCCGCCGGCGTGCGCAAGGTCTACCCGCCTGAGGAACTCGACGAGATGTTGCGGCACACCGACTGGCTGGTCGTCACGTCGCCGTTCATTCCCCCGACGGCCAACCTGATCAACGCCGCGCGCATGTCGCTCATGCCCGAGGGCTCGCACATCGTCGTCGTGTCCCGCGGCGGGATCGTGAACGAGGACGCGCTGGCCGAGGCGCTGCACAGCGGCCACATCGCGGGCGCGGGGATCGACGCGACGGCCGTTGAGCCGCTGCCGCCGGACAGCCCGCTATGGACCGCGCCCAACATCCTCCTCTCGGCGCACACCTCGGCAATGAGCACTACGCTTGCCGCCGAGCGGCAGGAGATCTTCTTCGCCAACCTGCGCCGCTTCGCCCAAGACCGCCCACTGGCGTTCGTCTGCCCCGTCGGCCGCGGTTACTGAGCCTTAGCCACCCAATCGCACGGATCGTCCCGCTTGGCGGCGGCGCGCCGCGGTGGGAGCATTGGGACACGGGCGGCCGGAGGTCGGGCCCATGACACGTGACGGCAAGGTCAACGCCGGAAAGCTAAGCGACCTCGCGCCCGGCCGCTGCCACGGACTGCGCGTCAACGGGCGCTCCCTGGTGCTCGTCCGCGACGGCGACGCCGTGCACGCGCTCGACAATCGCTGTCCCCACATGGGGTTTCCGCTCGACCGCGGCAGCGTGGACGACGGGATTCTCACCTGCCACTGGCACCACGCGCGCTTCGACGTCACGACTGGCGGCACGTTCGATCTTTGGGCCGACGATGCGCCCGCGTTCCCGACCGAGGTGATCGACGGCGATGTCTGGATCGACCTGCGGGTCGACCGCGACGAGCTGTCGCATCACCGCCGCCGTCTGCGCGACGGCTTGGAGCGAAACCTGTCGCTGGTCATCGCCAAGGCGGTCATCGGTCTGCTGGAAGCCGGCGCGGACCCGCGCGAGCCGTTTCGCATTGGGCTGGAGTTTGGGGTGCGCTACCAGTCGGACGGCTGGGGGCAGGGTCTCACCGTGCTGACCTGCATGATGAACCTGCTGCCCCGATTGTCGCGCGACCAGCACGCTCGGGCGCTGTTTCACGGGCTGTCGAACGTGGCGAGCGACTGCGCCGGGGCCGCGCCTCGCTTCCCCGCCGGGCCGCTGCCCGACGCCCCTGCCGATCCCGCCGCGCTCAAACGCTGGTTCCGGCGCTCCGTCGAGGTTCGCGACGCCACCGGCGCCGAACGCTGCCTGCTCACCGCCGTGCGTGCGGGCTTCGAGCCGGAATCCCTGGCGGACATGCTCTTCGCCGCCGCGACCGACCATCGCTACCTCTCCAGCGGTCATGTGCTCGACTTCACCAACAAGGCGCTGGAGGCGCTGGACATCGCTGGCTGGGACCTTGCCGAGGGCGTGCTCGCGTCGCTGGCGCGCGGCTACGCCAACGCGCAGCGCATGGAGGAGTCCAACGCCTGGCGACGGCCGCACGATCTGGTCGCGATCCTCGAGGCGACTTTCCAGGAAATTCCGGAGGCGTCGGCACCGTTCGATGGGTCAACCCCGTGGCCCGACCGCGGAGCGTTCGTCAAGACCGTCCTAGGCGACGATCCCGACGCCATCGCCGACTCGCTCACGGTTGCGCTGCGCTCAGGCGTCGGCCCGGTGCAGCTCGCTGAGGCCGTGGTTCAAGCGGCGGTCGCGCGCGTGGCGCGCTTTCATGTCAGCAACGAGTTCGGCGACTGGGATCGCGCGCTGCACACGCTGTCCTTCGCCAATGCGGTTCGCTGCGGCTTGATGCGGTCGCCGTCGAGCGAGCTGGTGCGCGGCGTCTACGACGCGGCCATGAGCGTCTATCTCGACCGCTTCCTCAACGTGCCGCCGGCGCGCGTGCCGGGTCTCAACGGCCAGTCGCCGGCGCTGAGCTCCACGTTGCTAAGGCAATTGCCCGACATCCTGGACCGGCGGCAGCGCGTCGACGACGCCGCGCGGCTGGTGGTCGAGTACCGGGCCGGCGATGGGCGCGACGACGAACTCCTCGCGGCCATGGGCGGCGCGCTGCTGCGTGAGGACCGCAACTTCCACACCATCCAGTCGATCGAGGCCGCCATGCGGCAGTTCGACCTAACGACGCAATCCGACGACGCCACGATGGCGCTGGTGGCCGGCGCACGATATCTCGCGGCCCATGCCCCCACCGTGCGCGCCCAGGGCCAGACCTTCCAGATCGCCCAGCGCCTGCACCGCGGCGAGGCGCTCTACGAAGAATCGCCGGCCTGACCGAAACCGGTCCGCCGGCTCGCCACCGTGGTGATCCCGCCCTGTAGGGGCGCTCCTTGTGGGCGCCATTGGGAGAGACGCGGGCAGCCACGAGGGCTGCCCCTACATCGAAAAAGACCACCCGGTGGCCCGGGCTGCGGGCAGCCCAGGAAGTCCCCGCCCGAACGATCCCTTAGGCCGCTCCGTTCGTCGACGGCGTCGCGAAGTCGAAGATCTTCAGCGCCGTTTCGCCCATGATCTTGCGCTTCGTCTCCGCGGGAAACGGCTTGATCATCACCTCGCGCGGGTGGTCGAAATCGTGGTGGGGCCAGTCCGAAGCGAAAACCACGTGGTCCGTGCCGTCGATCAGGTCGATCAGCGTCACCAGGTCTTGCGGCCGTTCCGGCTCTTCCACCGGCTGCGTGCAAAAGTAGAACTCGCGGATGTAGTGGCTCGGCGGCTTCGCGAGCAAAGGCGCCTGGTGCCGCAGCTCGTGGTACTCCTTGTCCAGGTGCCACAGGACGTAGGGCACCCATGAGACGCCGCCCTCCGTGAACACGACGTTCAGGTCCGGGAAGCGCACCGGCATCCCCGTCTCGATCATGCTGAAGATGTTGGCCATCAGCGCGAACCCGTGCTCCACCGAGTGCCGGCCCAGTTGGGTCGCGAACTGCTCGGTGTTGAAGGGGAAGTTCGTGTGCAGAATGCCTCCCACGCTGTGCAGCATCACGGGACAGTTGGTCTCCTGGGCGGCCTCGAAGATGGGGTCGTACATCGTGTGGCCCCACAGGGGGCGAACCGCGCACGTTGGCAGGAATACGCCCACAAAGTCCTTGCGTGAGCCGTACTTCCGAATCTCGCGCGCGGCGTCCTCCGGGTCCTGCGGCGCGGCGAGGACGGTGCCGTACAGCCCCCGCGCCGGGTCCACCCAGCGCTCCGCCAGCCAGGCGTTGAAGGCCCGGGCCACCGCCGCCGCGAAGTCGGCCTGCGGCAGGACCGCCATCCGCAGCAGAAAGTCGGGAAACAGGATGGCGATGTCGATGGACATGGCGTCCAGGTCTTCGCGCATCTGGTCGGCGGTCGCCACCGTGCGGTGCGTCAGACCGCGCCCAGGCACCGGGAGGTCGAAGGGCGTGGCCGGCGCGTATCCCGGAGCTTCCAGGTAGCGGCGCGGCACGTCGCCCAAGTGCTCCAGGGCCACGCGCCACGGCTCGTCGCAATAGGGCGCCAGCGCCTCGGGGGGATCGTTGGCGTGCACGTCGCAGTCGACGATGACGAGGTCGTTGACCGTGAGCGGACGTTCGCGCTGGGCCGCCATGTGTGTGCTCGTTGGGTTGCGGGAGGCTGATTCTAGCCCGCAACGATCTTCTCCGTGCCCGACTAACGTGTTGGGCATGCGCGCGTCGCCGACACCGTCGGTTGATAGGTGTTAGATGCGTCGCCGACCTAGCAGGCTCCCGACGTCGGGGCGGCTAGGTTGCGGGGATTATTTGGTAGGCCACCGTTTCCGGAATCTGCGGTTCGGTCGTCAGCGTGATGCCGTCCGCGTAGCGAACCACGTGCGTCCCGCCTCCGATCCAGGCCCAGTTCTTGCCGAACGCGTTGAACGTCTGGCGCGGCGCGGCGAGCGTGAGGTCGTGGGAGCCAGGGCTGAGCGTCTGCTCGTTGCCGACATGGTCGGAGAGGTAAACGGCGTCGTCGGACGTTGCCTCGTCGGTCGCAAAGGTGAGCGTCAGATCGATCGGTGCACGCTTGCGGTTGTAGAACACGCTGGTGATGAATCCTGGTCCCGGCAAATCGATCCGGACCGGCCCGGCGTATGCGTTGGCCGCGCGCTCTCCGCGAATGTTCGGCCACTTTGCGCGCTGGGGATGTTGCCGGGTGACGTGCGACAAATAGCGCACGGCCACGCGCGCCCCTTGCCCCGAGACTTGCGACAGCGGAAAGTTGACCAGCTTGTGCAGGGCAACCTCGTCCGCGCCGCCGACCAATGCGTTGGCCACGGCCTGGATGATGAAGTGCGCCACGTCCGTGTCGTCGAAGTGGGCGCCCAGCCCGGGATCGTCCTGCAGGCCCGCCTCCATCACGACGACCCGGCGACTGCCGGCCAGTGGATCCGGTTCGCCCACCGTTACCGAGAGACCGTCGAGCGCCGTGCGGTAGTTGGCGGCCATTTCATACACCCGCTCGGGCTCCTTGTGCAGCGTGAGGGACATGTCGTGGAACCAGAAGTTCTTGGCAACCAGGGCCTCGCGATCGGTCTGCCCGGCCAGGAAGCTCACCCAGCCGTCCCAGAACCGCATCTGTCGCGGCGTGTTGTCACAGCGCCGATTCACGACGCTGAGCGATGGAAAGATCAGGCGCGCCCCGGGGTCGGCGGCGATCATGGCGTCGTAGGCCACCTGCACCAGGCGGTAGAGCAGGCGCTCGCGCTCGGCGTCGTCGATCTCGACCGCGGCGGCCGGGCCCGAGCCGTCGGTGCGGTCCACCCAGCGCTTGTGCGGTTCTCCGCCCCAGGCATAGCCCGGCATCTCCGGGCGACAGATATCCGGCTCGTTCGCCGGAATCCAGCGTGAGATCCAATTCAGGCCCGACGACGACGGCGTGGATCCTCCGTCGAGCGGCCGGCGACTCTCGACCACCCCGCGGACGAACCGGCCGAAGTGGTTCGACGGATCGGCGGCCGGCAACTCGAGCCCGTTGGGCGGGTTGAACTTCGCGGGCTCGGACACCCCGCCGCCCGCGTACGCCGGCGTGAACTGAAGCAGCCCGATGACTTCCCTCGAGACTCGAAAGTTGCGGTCGGTGGCGATCGTGGGCAGCGCGGCGTCGCTGTACGCGTCCATGCCGCTCCAAATGAACTGCTCGCGGGCCCACCAGAGCCCAAGGCGGTTCATGTGGTCAATGCCGGCGGCGACACCCTGCTCGCTGGCCAGGGTGCATCCGAAACCGGGGTCGATGCCTTTGTCCGTGCCCGGGAGGTCGTCCGAGATGCCGGATGCTTCGTCCGAAAGCGCGAACTCCTCCGGGGCGACGGCGGCGGTCGGCAGGTGGCTGGGCTGGCCCTGGAAATAGGCCCGATAGCGCTGGCCCAATACGCCAAGGCGGACAGTCCCGCCTACCCTTTCGAGGCCAAGATTGGCGAAGAGGTTTCGCACCTTGCCGGCAAAGCTGCGCGGCCGGGATCGCGCTACACCCGCTTGCAGGCCTGGATTGTCGGTGATGAAGGCTGCAATCGCTGGATCGACCGCCGTCACGTGGCTGTATTGGGGCCAGCCGTCGAACTCGAGCTTGGTCGCGTTCGAGAAGCTGGGTGACACGGGCGGCCCGTCCACGATGCGATCGACGATGGGCGCAAGGCGCGCCGCGCCGCCGGCCAGCGGCTGGGAGAACATCGCGCAGGCGAACAGTTGGTACCAGTTGTCGGCGTCGCGCCACACGCGGCTGATCGGCGGGCCGTACCACGCGTGGCCGCCGGCCGCGTCGTAGAGCGTCCAGAAGTTCGGACCGGCAGGGTCGTCGCGGACGTAGAAGCCCGAAAGACCTCCGTCGATCGGGAAGAAGGCCCCGTCCACCGTCTCGATCGCGTCCGGCGGAAGCAGCTGCTCAGCGCCGAGGGCAGGCGGCGACGTCGTGACTCGGGCAATGCCCCCGGCGGCAAGCGCCGCCATGACGGCGAGAAACCGACGCCGGCTCAGGATGGCCGCGTGACTTGACACTTAGGTCGCTGCTCCGATGTTAGGGCGGAACCACAAACGGCGAGGGGCGTTTCCGCACCCTACTAGAGCTTTGGAATCCCCGTGCTTGCGCCCGCCCGCTCCAGGCGTGCGGGTTTCGCGATCGCCTCTAGGAGGCGACGCCCGGCTCGTCCGCTTCAGCCGATGACGGCGAATTCAAGCGCACGGGCCACCAGTTCCAGCGGCGCAGCAGGATCACCAGGCTGGGCACGAACAGCGCGCGCACGACGAAGGTATCCAGCAGGACGCCCAGCATGACGGCAAACCCCAGCTGGAAGATGTCGCGCAGCGGCAGCGTGGCCAGGATCGAGAAGGTGCCGGCGAGGATCAGGCCCGCCGAGGTGATGACGCCCCCAGTTCGCGCCACCGCCAGACGTGTGCCTTCCACCAGTCCCCGCGCCCGAATCTCCTCCCGGACGCGCGACATGATCAGGATGTTGTAATCCGCTCCCAGCGCGGCCAGGAAGATGAACATGAAGACGGCGTTCTGATAGCCCACGCCGGGATGTCCCATCAGGTTCTGGAAGATGACGACGGAAATGCCCAGCGCGGAGAGAAAGCTCAGCAGCACGCTGCCGATGAGATAGGTGGCCGCGACCAGGCTGCGTAGCAGCAGCAACAGGATGAACCAGATCAGCACCACCACGATCGGCCCGACAAGCCGAACGTCGGTGTTCACCGAGGCCCACGCGTCCGTTTGCAGCGCGGTTGGGCCGCCGACCAGGACCATGGCGTCGGCCAGGCTGGTGCCCTCGACCGTGCTCCGCGCCGTCGCGCGGACTTCGTCGATGCGCTCGATCGCCGGGATGCCGTAGGGATCGTCTTCCATCACCACGTCCAGCCGGGCGGTGCTGCCGTCGGGCGAAATGAAGCGGCCGGCGGCGAGGAAGGCCTCGATCACGGCTTGCATTTGCGGGTCGGCGTTCGCCGGCGGACGGGCCGCCGGGGCGCCGGTTGGCGCGCCGCCCTGGAGCATTCCGGGAGGCAGGTTGGCGACGGCGGCTTGCAGCACAGCAGGATCCACTGCCGGCGCCTCGCCCGTGGGCCGGGTGGGTCCACTCACCCGCGTGACGCCCGGGATGTCGGCGATGGCCTGGGCCACGCGGTCGATGTCCACCAGGCTGGCCAGGACGTTGTCGGTACTCAGATAGACGTTCGTTGGCGCCAGGTTCCCGGCGCCGAAGCTGTCGTCCATGATCTGCGCGCCGATCTTCGACTCGGCGTCGTCCGGGAAACCGTCAATGAAGCTGAAGTTGGGGGTGAGCGTCGGCGTGCCGGCGGCGAAGACCACCAACAGCACGAAGGTCGCCGTGAATGTGGCCACCGGGCGGCGGGTCACGAAATCCGCGACGCGCGACCAGACGCGGGAGTGCTCGGTGCCGGTCACGTGCATGCGCCCGGGCCAGAAGGCCGCGCGTCCCAGCAGCACCGCCATGGCTGGGATGAAGGTGAGCCCGCTGAGCAGCATCAGGAACATTGCCAGCGCCAGCACCGGCCCCATCGTCTGAAACGACCCGAACGTGGCCAGCAGCAGCGCGAGCATGGCCGCGATGGTGGTGCCGGCGCTGGACGCAATCGCGGGTCCCACCCGGCGCAGCGCCACCTGCATGGCGCGCCAGCGGTCGGGCTGTTGCCGCAGCTCCTCCCGATACCGGGCCACGATGAAGAGCGTGAAGTCGGTGCCGGCGCCGAACATGAGCACCGACATCAGCGCCGTCACCTGGCTATTGAGCAGCAGCCCGGCGTTTTCGGCCAGCGTCGCCGCCACACCCTGGGCGATCACCAGCGTCCACCCCACGCCGGCCAGGGGGAGCAGGGCCAACGCGGGCGAGCGGTAGATCAGCAGCAACAGCACCAGGACGAAGAGCACGGTGAAGAGCGTCACGCGGAAGTCGATCGACGCGAACACCTCTACGGCGTCGGAGATGATTCCCGCGGGTCCGGTGATGGCGACGGTGAGACCGGCAGCGGCGGTTCCGGCGCGCGCCTGGTCGCGAATCCAGCGAATGACTTCGCGAAACTCCTCCTCTGCCGGAGAGCCGCTGATCGTCACGATCGTCGTCACGGTGGTGCCGTCCGGCGCCAGCAACGCGCTGCCCGCCATCGGCGACGCGGTGCTCAGGGCGAGCACGCTTTGAATGCCGGGAGGTGCGTCGGCCGCTTGCAGCGCCTCGTCCACCCGCGCCACGGCCGCCAGATCCGAGTCGGACAGGCCCTCGGGTTGATGGAAGACGACGATCGCGGGAATCCCCTGCCCCCGCGGGAACTTTTCCCGGACCAGTTGCAGGACGCGCAGGGACTCCGAGCCGTCCGGGAGGAAGTTCTCCTGCTCGTTGGTGGTGACGTCGGACAGCGGCGGCGCCGAGACGACCACGGCGGCGCCCACCACGCCCCAGATGGCGATGACGATCGCCGCCCGGCGCCAACTGGTGGCAAAGCTCGCAACTAGCCCGAACATCTAGCGCAACCCTATGTCGATGGCACTCGTCGGTTTGTGAACAAATGTACGAAGTCCCGTCGGTCCTATCTTTCGCGCCGGGGCTCTTACGTCGCAGAATTGGCACATGGGTACGCAGGCCAAAACGCAACCGAAACCGTCGGCGCGGGCGGCAACCAGCGGTGCGCATCCTGCACGACGCTGGCTGCTTGCGTCCGTCATTCCGGCGAAGGCCGGAATCCAGTCCGGGTTGCGACGGCTTCTTAAGCTAGCGGTTGATCCCATCCAACCTCACCGCGCTGGGTCTATCCCCTCCAGTCCACGCGGCCGTGTGCCCGTGCGGGGCGCCTGGGAGTCCGCCTGCGGCTGGGAGGCGCGCTGGAACGCCTGGCTGGCCAGTCCCTCCGGTCCCATGTGGCGCGGCGACGGGGAGCAGCCCCACCGCCGCTAGTTCCGGCCGACCGTCAGGCGATGTCCAGCCCCAGGGAAGCCGCGCTGTCCACCAGGTCCTGCCACACGTCGTCGTGCAGCGGAATCCCGTCGCGCTCGCGTTGCAGTCGCGTGCGCGCTTCCAGGTCGCCGGGCGCCAGCACTTCGCTGAACCCCGGCGCGGGCTCCGCCGCGTGCACCTGGTCGACCAGCTCCCTCGCGCCGCTCAGGTAGGCGTCCATATCGCGGAAGAGGTCGGACTTGGCGAACAGCATCGTCACGCCTTGGTGGCGCATGATGTCCCCGCCGCGTACCTCTTCGGCGTAGTCGTCCGATCCGGAGAAGGTGCGCCCCAGAAACTCGGCGGCCATCATCAGCGCGTAGCCCTTGTGGCCCCCGAAGGGAACATGGCCGCCGCCGTCGAAGAACGCCTGCGGGTCGGTCGTCGGATTCCCGTCGGCATCGACGATGCTGCCCGGCGGCAGCGTTTCGCCGCGCTTCTGGGCGTTGACCACCTTCACGCCCGAGAGCGCCGTGGTCGCGAAGTCGAACATCATCGGCGGCGCGCCCGCCACGGGAAAGCCCATCGCGATCGGGTTGGTATGCAGCACGCGCGTGCGACCGCCGTAAGGCACCGTCTGCGGATCGACGGCGCCGAAGCCGCCCGCGCACACCAGCGAGACCAGGCCCTCCGCCGCGGCCATCTCCACGTAGTGCCCCAGCCGCCCGATGTGATGCGATTGGACCAGCGAAACCAACGCCAGTCCCGACGCCGCCGCCTTGCCGATGCCGAGCTCGGCGCCGTACTTCGCCGCCACCTGCCCGAATGTCCAGTTGCCGGTCACCAGCGCCCCGCCGTCGAGGTCTTTGAGGGCTTCCGGCCGCGCCCGCGGCAGCAGTTGCTCGGCCCTGATGGCGTCGACGTACCCCGAAAGCTGCGTGACCCCATGCGTCACGACGCCGCTCATGTCGGCGATGACCAGGTGGTTGGCAACGTCGACCGCGTTTTCGGCTGATGCGCCGGCGGCCTCCAGGATGTCGAGCACGATCCGCCGCAGCTCACCCGCTTGTTTCGTGACCATGGCTTCGTCCTCGTTCCAGCGCGCTACGACTGCCCGCTACCGATGGTGCGCCATGCCATGCCCGGCCGCCACCCCGTGGTCGACGCCCGCCACGCCGACCCGTGCGAAATCCCACAAATGGGGCGTCAAGAGCCGGTCCGATCCCCTTTCCCTTGGAGGGAGAGGGCTAGGGAGAGGGTCCTCTGGGGCCTGGGCGTGGGGTGTCGACCGTGTAGGAATAATTCGCCGGCGCAGGTGCGCCAGTGCTGGCGCTAGTTCTCAAAAAGCACCACGTCGATGTCCTCGATCCGCTCGTCGGTCGTGTAGCGCCAAATGCCGATGTAGCCCCGGCGCAGGTCGCCGTTCGCGTCCCAATCCAGCGTCCCCGACGCGCCGTCGTAGTCGACCGCATCGCCGGCGCTCAGGATCTCGAGCGCCCGCGCGATGCCCTCCGGCCCCGCGAACACGACCTCTCCCGGTCCGCCACCCACCGCGCGCAGTTGGTCGCGGATCGACGGGCCGTCGGTGCTCCCGGCCGCCTCGGTCGCCAGCGCCACGGCGATGGTGGCGTCGTAGACCTCGCGGACGTACGTGCCCGCCGGGGGATCGCCGTAGGCGTCCAGGTAGTCCTCCTCCCACCGAGCGGCTGACTCGCTGGCTGGTGGAGGGGCCGGCCCGGTGCCGTACATGCCGCCCAGCGCGGCCCCGCCGATCGCCTGGACCAAGGCCGGGCTCTTGACGCCGTCGCTGAAGACGAAATGGTCGTAGATGCCCTGTTCGAGCGCCTCGCGCAGAATGATCTCGGTCTCCGTCGAGAAGGCGATCAGGATCAGGGCCTGGGCGCCGCCGGCGGCGGACTGGCGCAGGGCGTCGGCGAACGTGGTCTGATCGGGTTCGACTGCCACGGTGGTGATGGCGCCGTCCCACGCGTTTTCAAATGATTGGACCAATCCCTGCCCCCAGGCGTCGTTGCGGTAGATCGCGCCCACCTTGTCGAAGCCGCGTTCCCGGGCGACTCGCGCCAGGACCGGTCCCTGCGCCACGTCGGACAGGGCGACCCGGAAGAAGAAGTCGTCGTCCGCGGCATTGGTCAATCGCGGCGACGTGGCCGAGGGGCTGACGACGGGAATCCGGGCCGGTCCGGCCACGCGCTCGATCACGGCCAGCGAGTTGGCGCTGGTGCTGGGACCGACGAGCGCATGCACGCCCTCGTCCTCGATCAGCCGCCGCGCTTCGACGACTGCCGTGTCCGGGTCGAGCGCGGTGTCGCCGACCGCTGTCTCGACCAGGCGACCAAACACGCCGCCGGCCTCGTTGAGATGCGCCACCGCCAGCTCGAAAGCCCGTTGCCGGTCCTGGGCATTCTGCGGCGACCCCTCGCTGATGTACGTCAGCAGCCCGAGCTTCAGCGGCTCCGGAGGCGCCTCGCCGCACGCCGCCAGGCAGACCGACAGCACGCCCGCCGCCAGCAGCCAGGCAGCGCGCAATCTAATTGACATAACACTCCACCACTTAGTGCCGGGTCGCCGGCGACGCGCCTCCACGCCTCGTCGACGCAATCCTCACGATTGGTATGCGCGTCGCAGTCTCCCATGGCAACACCCGTAGCAGGTGTTGCGCTTCGTTTGTGAACCTTGGGATTCTGGTCCGAAGCACCTTCATCGTCATTCCAGGCGCCTCACTCCTGTCATTCAGGGCGAAGCGAGGAATCTAAGGGGCGGAAGGGGCACGGCTCCCTCGGCTGTAGGGGCGCCCCTAGTGGGCGCCCGCCCTACTCCAACCTCAGCGGCCCGGTGGCCCAGGCTGCGGGCAGCCTGGGAGATACAACCGCCGCCCGTCCCACGCTGCACGCAGCGCGGGCCACCGAAGATTTCGGGCAGCCACGAGGGCTGCCCCTACACGGCCTCTTCCGCTGTAGGGGCGCCCCAGGTGGGCGCCCGCTCTACTCCAAGCCCAGCAGCTCCAGCGAGTTGCGATGGATGATCCCGTCGAGAACCTCCTCGGGAATCCGCGGCAGGTTCGTGCCCTCCACCTGGTCGTTCAGGCGGCGCATATCGTCCATGCCCTCCTGCGGCGTCCAGAGCGGGAAGTCGGAACCGAACAGCAGCTTGTCGGCCACACCCCACTCGACCATCAGCACCAGGGCCTCCCACGCCTGGTAGGGCCGCACCCAGCCGCCGCCCGAGACGTCGGCGTAGACGTTGGCGTGCTTGCGAATGACCACCGCGCAGTCCCGCTGCCAGGGATGCGCCATGTGCGCGATCACGAACTTGAGGTCGGGGAACGCCTGCGCCACCTCGTCGATCAGCAGCGGATGGCTGTACTTGAGAATCGCCCGCGGATTCGGCTGCGTGCCCATGTGCGACAGAATCGGGAGTCCCAGGCGCTGGGCCTTCTCGTAGAGGGCGAAATAGACCGGATCCGCTGGATTGAAGTGCGCCAGCATGGGATAGATCTTGATCCCGCGCAGGCCCAGGTCCACGCCCCGGTCGATCTGGTCGAGATAGCCGTCCTCGGTCGGATCGATTCCCATGAACCCGATGAGCTTGTCCGGGTCCCTGGCCACCCATTCGGCGGTGAAGTCGTCGGGACTCAGCATGCCGCAGGCCAGCGCGCGCACGCCGAAGACGATGGCCCGATCAACCGCTTCCATCGCCTCCGCATATTTCTCGAACGGCAGCGGCTGCATGGGCGCATACCCCGCCCGCACATCGGCCCGCCGCGACGCTGCGCTCACGTGCTCCGGCTGCAGGCAATGCGTATGGACGTCGACGATCATGGGCATTCCTTCCGCCTATCCCCGGGGATCCGCTGAGCCCTCCCGCGCCCAAGATATCGCGACCCAACGAGTCCGCGCTGCTATTCGCAGCGTGAGCGCGACTCCGGGCGTGCGGGTGATTTGTCAAACTTCGGAACAGATTCCCGTGATCGGTCTAGCGGGCGTCCTTGGTGTGGGGAGGTCCTGGCCGACGCGCCTGGCTATTCCGGCGGCGTGGTACGGCCGTCGTCAGCGCCCCAGCAGACCGCAGTGCCGTCGAGGCGCAAGCCGCAGCTGAAGTTATCGCCTACGACGACCGATGCAAATGAGACTGTCGGCGGAGAAGCCTGACCCTCGTCGTCCAGGCCCCAACAGGCGACGGTGCCGTCGGTGCGCACGCCGCAGTTGTGGGAACTCCCGGCGCTGATCGAGACAAATCCACCGGCAGGCGGCGTGGCCTGACCGCCGAAATCAGATCCCCAGCAGACAACGGCGCCGTCCACTCCAATTGCGCAAGCGTGGTTGATGCCGACGCTCAGCGAGGTGAAACGGCCTGTCGGTGCCTGCGTCTCATCGTTCTCGTGCGCTTGCCCCCAACAGGCCACGGTTCCGTTCGCGCGTAGGCCACAGGTGTGGCTCCAACCGGTGCTTACGGCTGTGAAGGTGTCTGGCGGGGGCGAGGCATTGCCGTGCCTATTCGATCCCCAGCACTCGACCAGCCCCTCGCTGGTCACCCCGCAACTGTAGTCATTGCCGACGCTGACCGAAACAAAGCTCCCAGCGGGCGCGGTAGCCTCGCCGAATTGGTTTAGGCCCCAGCATTTGACCGAACCCTTCGGTCGCACGCCGCAGCTATGTCTAAGGCTAATGCTGATTGAGGCGAAGGGCGGAGACGGGAGCTCGTGAAGATGGTCATTCGGGACCCGCCCCCAGCAGTCGACGGCCCCATCGGGGCGGATGCCGCATACGTGCCAGCTCGCAGCGCTGAGGGTGGTGAATACGCCCGGGAGTGGCGACGTGCGTCCGTTGTCATAGCCCCAGCAGGCGATCGATCCGCCGACCCGGAGGCCGCAGGAGTGATCTTCTCCGACGGTGACGGAGCTGAAGGCGCCCGGCGGTGGCGTGGATTGACCGGCTTCGTCGGCTCCCCCGCACACCACCGTTCCGTCAGTGCGCACCCCGCACGCGTGCACAAAGCCGAGGCTGACGGAACGAAGTGCACCCGGCAGCTCTACCCCGTCGCGTACATGGCCCCAGCAGGCGATGGCCCCATTTGAGCGCACGCCGCATGCGTAGGAGGTTTCGGTGCTAATGGCGACGAACGTGCCTGACGGCGGCTTCGCACGTTCGCTGCGCTGGTCTCCCCAGCAACTCAGTGTGCCGTCGGTACGCACACCGCAGCTATAGCGACTGCCGGCACTCACTGCTGAGAACGTGCCGGGTGGCGGGGTAGCCTGGCCGATCTCGTTGTCTCCCCAGCAGGCTACGGTGCCGTCAGTGCGCACGCCGCATGAATGCCCGCTTCCGGCACTGACGGACTGAAACGTGCCGGTGGGCGCAAGCAATAGCTCGTCATCGTCGGCACCGCCCCAGCAGGTAATGGTCCCATCTGTGCGCACGCCGCAGCTATGGGTTGAACCGGCGCTGATCGCGGTGAAGGCGCCCGGAGGTGAGCTAGCCTGGCCCTTGTAAGACCCGATCCGGGTCGTGTTTCCGCCCCAGCACTCGACGGTGCCATTAGTGCGGATGCCGCAGGTGTGGCGGTCGCCGGCACTGACGGCGATCCAGTCACCAGATGCGGGCGGCTCGGTTGGTGCCGTCGTCGGCGTATGGTCGGCCGTCTCGGGTGCATCGACAGCAACGTCGCATGCGGCCGCGGCGACGATGACGAGGGAGAAGGCAGCCGAAATGGCCCCAATTTTCCGCGTCAGGCCATGGCAGCCGCTACTCCTGAGTCGTGCAAGCAAGCCTAGACCGCCCCAGTTTCTCGAGCCTCCCTACAAAACAGTACGCAGCCAGCGGCCAAAGCGTTCCGTTTAGTCCAAATAGTCGCGAGCCCCTGCGAGAGGTAGCTGCCCGCGCCCCCACTCGCGGGGCACCCGACGGCTCTATGGTTCGACCAAGCCCGCCGTCACCTCACCGCAGCTGATCGCGCCCCTTGAAGGACGGCACGTTCAACCGCAGCGTGGGCCGGTGCAGGTCGTAGAGGTCCATCGGCTGGTAGGGATGGTCCTTGGCGGCCTCCTCGTTGAACTCCACGCCGAGGCCCGGCCGGTCGGGAATCTCCAGCCAGCCGTCCTCGACCTTCAGCGGGTTCGCGCACACCTCGAACCGCCACGGCTCCGGCGGGAAGTGCTCCAGCGTCAGGAAATTCGGGACGCAGGCCGCCATCTGCACCGCCGAGGCGTAGGACACCTCGCCGTTGGGGTTGTGCGGCGCGAACGCGGCGTAGTGCGAGTCGGCGATGGCCGCGATCTTGCGCGCCTCGAGCATCCCGCCGCAGTGGGCCATATCCGGCTGCACGATATCGGCGCCCCCGTGGTTCAGCAGCTGCTGGAAGCTGAAGATCGTGAACAGGCGCTCGCCTGTCGCGATAGGAATGTTGAGCTTGCTGCGGACGTAGGCCATGGCGTCCAGGTCTTCGTGGGGGATGGGCTCCTCGAAGAAGGTGATGTTGTATTCCTCCACCGCCTTCCCGGCGCGCACCGCGTTGCCCACGGTGTTGAAGATGCCGTTGCAGTCGATGTAGAGGTCGATGTCGGGCCCCACGGCTTCGCGCACCGCGCCCACGGCGTCGACGCCGGTGTTGAGGATGTTGTTGTCCATGCGATAGAAGTCGATGCCCTCGCGGGCGCCCCACGGGTTGAATTTCATCCCCTGCACGCCCAGCTTCAGCGCGGCCTTGGCGGCCTCGGCCATCTGCTCCGGGCTCATGCCCTGGCGGTACCAGGCGTTGCCGTAGAGCTTCACCCGGTCCCGCACCTTGCCGCCGAGCAGCTCGTAGACGGGCACGCCGAGCGCCTTGCCCTTGATGTCCCACATGGCCGTTTCGACGCCGCTGATCGCGCTCGTCAGCACCGCGCCGCCCCCGTAGAACGCCCGCCGGTACAGCTCCTGGAAGTGCTTCTCGATCTCGAACGGATCCTTGCCCATGAGATAGCGCTTCAGCTCGTGCACGGCGGTTTCGGCCGTCGCCGACCGGCCCTCGAGGGTGGCCTCCCCGATGCCGTGCAGGCCGTCGACGTCGGTCTCCATCTTGACGATCAGCCAATTGCGCCACGACCCCCCGACGAGAAAGGTCTTGATGTCCGTGATTTTTCTTGGTCGCATGGGCGTGCAGCTCCTTGGCGTGAGTCGCCGGGTTCGCGGTGGTTCGGGCCTGGCTTAGACGTGTCTGCCGATCATTCGAGCCCCAGCAGCTCCAGGGTGTTGCGGTGGATGATTCCCTCGATCACGTCGTCCGGGATGCGCGGCAGGTTCGTGCCCTCCACCTGCTCGTTCAGGCGGCGCATCTTCGTCATGCCCTCCTCGGGCGTCCAGAAGGGGAAGTCCGAGCCGAACAGCAGCTTGTCGGCCACGCCCCACTCGACCATCAGCACCAGGGCCTCCCAGGCCGAGTAGGGCCGCACCCAGCCCGCGCCCGAGACGTCGGCGTAGACGTTGGCGTGCTTGCGGATCACGACCGCGCAATCGCGTTGCCAGGGATGGCCCATGTGCGCGATCACGATCTTCAGGTCCGGGAAGGCCTGCGCCACTTCGTCGAACAGCAGCGGCTGGCTGTACTTCAGGATCGCCCGCGGATTCGGATGCGTGCCCACGTGAGACAGGATCGGCAGCTCCAGGCGCTGGGCCTTCTCGTAGAGGGCGAAGTAGAACGGATCGGCGGGATTGAAGTGCGCCAGCATGGGATAGATCTTGATCCCGCGCAGCCCGAGCTCGACGCCGCGCTCGATCTCCTCGAGATAGCCGTCCTCGGTCGGATCGATGCACATGAACCCGATGATCCGGTCCGGGTCCTTCGCCACCCACTCGGCGGTGAAGTCGTTGGGACTCAGGGCGCCGCACGCTAGGGCGCGCACGCCAAAGACGACGGACTTGTCCACCACGCGCATGGCTTCTTGATAGGTTTCGAACGGCAGCGGCTGCATGGGCGGATACCCCGCCCGTTCGTCGGCGCGGCGCGAGGCCTCGCTCACGTGATCCGGCTGCAGGCAGTGCGAGTGGACATCGATGATCACGGGCAAACCCTCCGTGCATGTGCATGCGAAATCGGCATCAGCGCGAGAATCCGGTGGTCAGTCGTCCTGGTCGGCAGCGGACGCTTTCGGGCTTTTCCGCCGAGGTCCGGTCCCCTCTCCCCTCGAGGGAGAGGGCTAGGGTGAGGGGGCCTCCGAGCAACGCTTCCGCCGAACGTATGCGAAATGAGGCTGAGTTCTCCGCCACCCGGAATCCTCATCCCTTCACGGCCCCTGCGGTGATGCCCCGCACCAGCCCCCGCTGCAAAATCAGCACGATGATGAAGATCGGCACCGCCGACAGCGTCGACGCCGACATCGCCACCGCCCAGTCGGTGGCCGTCTGCTCGGCCGTGAACGTCGTGCTCACGCCGATCGGCAGCGTCTTGACGTCGGACGTGGTGGTGAACACCAGGGCGAACAGGAACTCGTTCCAGGCCAGGATGAACGCGAACAGCGCCGTCGCCACGATGCCGGGAACCGAGAGCGGCAAAATCACCCGGAAGAGCGCCCCCAGGCGGCTGGCGCCGTCCACCATGGCCGCTTCCTCGAGGTCGCGCGGCAGCGATTGGAAATAGCTTCGCAGCAGCCACAGGCAGAACGGCACCGAAAACGTGGTGTAGGTGATGATGAGCGCAACCAGGTTGTTCGCCAGGTTTAGCGCCACGACGATCTTGAACAACGGAATCAGCAGCAGCACCGATGGGACGGTGTACGTCAGCAGCGCGAACCGCCCGATGGCCTCGCCGCCCGGAAATCGCAGCCGAGCGAGGCTATAAGCGCCGAGCGTGGCGACGGCGATGGACACAAACGTCGTTCCCGTCGCGACGATCAGGCTGTTGAGCGCGAATCGCAGGAAGACCGGGTCGAACGCCACAACGGCCATGTGGTCCCCGACGAACGCGCGGGGGAGCAGGATTTCCCCGAGATCCCGCCGCAGAAAAGTCTCCACGGGGCTGATCGACCCCACGACCATGAAATAGATCGGGAACACGGCGAGAAACGACAGGAACAGGCCGAGCATGGCCCGCGGGCGATGATTGGCCGTGAGGACTTTGGCCACGCGCCTCATCGTTGCGATTCTTCCTCGACCCAGCCGACGCGGAGCATGATCAGCGACAGCAGCACCACCAGCACCACCATCACGGCGGCGATGGCCGAACTCATGCCGACGTTGTATTCGCGGAAGCCCGCCGTGAATACCTGCATCGGCAGCGTGAGAGTCGCTCGCGCCGGACCCCCGCCGGTGAGGAGGTACACCATGTCGAAGGAGTTGAACGTCCAAATGGTGCGCAGGACCAGCACGATGACGAGGACGTAGCGCAGCGCCGGCACCGTGATGTGCCAGAACATCTGCCACGCCGAGGCCCCATCGACCTTGGCGGCCTCGTACCAGTCCTCGGGAATCGTCTGCAGGCCCGCCAGCAGCACCAGGAAGGTCCATGGCAGGCCCTTCCAGGTGTAGACCGCGATCAGCGAGATCATGGCCGTGACGCCTTCGGAGAGCCAGGCGATCGGCTCGTCGATGATGTGCAGCAGCTGCAGGAATGCGTTGATGGGTCCGAACTGCGGATGCAGCAGCCAGACCCACACGAAGGCCGTCACGAAGGACGGGATCACCCACGGCAGGATGTTGAGCGTTCGGAAGAGCCCGCGGCCGCGATAGCTCGCGTTCACGGCGAGGGCGATGATCATGCCGATGATCACCTCGCCGGCCACGGCGCCGGCGGTCAGCACCACGCTGTTGATGACGACTTTCCAAAAGCCGCCATCGGACACCAACCGCACGAAGTTGTCGAGCCCGACGAACTCGGCGGGATCGTTCGGCCGTAGCAGGCTTTCTTTGAAGAACGCCAGCCACATCGTCGAGATCATGGGGTAGAGCACGACGGCGGCAATGAGCGCGACGGTTGGAAGCAGCAGCCCTATGCCCAGGAGCCGCTCGGAATTGCGCAGGCTGAGGCCTCGAATACCCCACCTCACCGTGGTATGCAGGGGGCGGGCCCGCGGCTAGCGCCGACGGCCCGCCCCCAAGACTGCACTCGATCGACTAGTTCTCGTCGATCACCTTTTGGACTTCGGCCTCGGCCCAAGCCGCGGCGTCCTCGGGGCTTTCACCGTCGAACACCATGATGAACATGTCCTTCACGATGTTACGAGCGGTCACGGTCCCGAGAAGTCCCGAGCCCTTGGACCCGTACTTCGATCCGCCGACCCACGCCATCTGCGAGGCGTCCACGCCTGCGCGGATGATGTGCGCCACCGGTGCGATGCGCGGGTGGCCCCAATATTCGTCGCTGTTCTGGACATCCACGTGCGTCGGCGCCCAGCCGATCACCGTGCTCTGGAACCACTCCTGGTAATTCGGGCGATCGAAGAGCGCCGCGAAGAACTCCGCCATGCGGTCGGGGTAGTCCGTCTGCGTGGTGATGTTGAGGATGTTCATCCCCGCCAGCCCGGCGCCCGTGCCGGCCACGCTCGGCTGCGCGACGGCGGCCACCTGCTCCAGCATTTCCGGCTTGTCGGCCAGGAAGGTGCCGGAGAACGAGGTCGACGAGACCATGTGCGCCGTGGCGCCGCGGATGAACTCGGTTCGACCGTGGCCTTCGTGGCGGGCTGCCGCGCCCGGAGCTGATACGTCGTCCAGGGCTTTCGCCAGCTTGAGCGCCGCGATGGTGCCCTCGCTGTTGATCGAGTTGTTGCCGTTCTCGTCGAAGACGTACGCGTCATGCGCCGGCATCAAGCTCCACGCCATCTTGGGATGGGCGTCCAGCAGGTAGGTGAAGTAGCCGTAGATGTCCGGCGGGTTGTTCAGCGCCTGGGCGTTCGCCAGGATGTTGTCCCACGAGTCCGGGTCCGGCAGACCGTGCTGCGCGTAGAGGTCGCTGCGGTAGTACAGGATGTGGGGCCACAGGAACTGCGGCACGCCGTAGTTCACCCCGTCCACCGCGGTGGCGTTGAGGTCGTTCTCGCCAAAGACGTCGCGCCCCATCAGGTCCAGCGCGTCCGTCGCCGGCGCCACGATCTCCTGCCCCGACCAGCTCCAGGTTGCGTCCGGCTGGCTCCAGACCATGTCCGGCAGCGTGCCGGCGGCCTTGGCCGCCAGGATCTTCGGCTCGGTCTCGCGGAATGGCACCACTTCGCGGTTCATTCGCACGTCGGCTGAAATGCCGGCGCGGGCGAACCACGCGTCCTGCGCCGCGACGCCGAGAGGTCGCGTCTCAAAGTCCCAGAACGAGATGTCGAGGATTTCCCGCTCGACCATGACTTCCTCGACCACTCGCTGGGTGATGACCTGCTGGACCGGAACTTCCTTGATGACTTCCTGCTTGACGATCTTCTCGACCGCGACTTCCTTGATCACTTCCTTGGTGACGACCGTCTCGACCGGAACTTCCTTGATGACTTCCTTGGTTACGACTTCGGTTTCGCCGCAGGCGCCCAGGATCATCGCGACGGTCGCGGTCCCACCGGCCGCCGCGGCCAGACGGAACAAGCGCCGCCGGCTCAGCGTTCCAGTTCGACTCGAACTTCCTGTCATCCCTCACTCCTCTGCTCGTGCGGGGCGCATGAGGTCGCCGCCGCATAACCGGTCAATACGGGCACAACGTTGGCTGGAAGTATATCGCCTGAGTGCGTTCGGGCATGACGCAACGCACTGGAACGGGCGCAAATCCGGCACCCATTGGAATCGGCGTGGTCTTGCGCGGCGCGCAGTCGGATTCGCCCGCACCTTTGCACGGTTGTTGGCGATTGCGCTGTATATCACGAAGCGGATTCACGCTTCAACCGCGGCGGCGCGCGATTGCCGCCTGCGCCGCACGCGCTCCGCATGCCACACTGCGCCCATAGGATCGTGGACCGAGGTGCGGCGATGGACCCGACTTGCTTGGAATTCGCACTTACCGACTCCGAGGCGGCGACCTTCGAGCGGGATGGATTTCTCGTCGTCGAAGACGCGCTCTCCGACGCCAAGGTCGCCGAGCTGAGCGAGCTGATGGACCGGCTGGTCGCGAGCGGCGGCTACACCCACACGCCGCACGGCGCCCGCGCCGGTCGCGTGAACGCCATCGACGTCGCCGGTCTGGATCCCGCCCTGATCGAGCTGGTGGATCATCCCCGCACGCTCCCGAAGGTGTGGGGAATCCTCGGCTGGAACATCCACCTCTATCACAGCCACTACATCACGGCGGAGCAGATTGACCGGCCCTCCAACGGGGGCGCCGAGGCCACGCTCGGCTGGCACCAGGACTCCGGGCAAATCAACCAGGACCTCGAAACCAATCCTCGCCCGCGGCTCTCGCTCAAGGTGGCCTACTTCCTCAGCGACGCCAGCGAGCCCGACCGGGGCAACTTCTGGGTGCTGCCCGGCAGCCACCTGCGGAATGAAATCGAAATTCCCGCGTCCGGTCGCGGCCAGCCGGACGGCGCCATGCCGGTTTGCGTGTCGCCCGGCACCGCGGTCCTCTTCGACCGACGGCTCTGGCACGCCGGATCGCCCAACTACGCGCCCATCGTGCGCAAGGCGCTCTTCTACGGCTATTCCCATCGCTGGGTGCACGCCCGCGACGAGGTGACCGTGCCGCCAGATCTCTGGGAGGCGGCCGATCCCATCCGCCGGCAACTGCTCGGCTATTCCACGAGCCAGCACGGACGCACGTCCCCCACGGACGAGGACGTTCCCCTGCGGGGCTGGCTGGAGCAGCACCAGCCGGCCATGGCGGCGCGCTAGAAGTCTTCGTCATTCCGGCGAGAGCCGGAATCCAGATATGCCTAGGACGTAGGGGCGAGTTTCAAACCCGCCCGATCACAATCCGTTCGCCCTGAGCGACGTCGAAGGGCGTGGTTCGACAAACCCTGTCCTGAGCCTGCCGAAGGGCTCACCACAAGCGCTGAACGCTACGCGCAGAGCGGGTGGTTGATGTCCCAGCGCAGCCCGGTGGTCTCCGGCGGATGAGCCACGAGCCGCTCGTGCGCCTCGATCCACTGCCGCCGCCACTCGCGGTGGTCGCGCAGTTCGGATGACGGATTCGAGCGACTGCGGGCGATGAACCCCGGCAGGTAGCCGCGGCCCGAAGGCGCGTCCGGGTGCTGATAGCGCAGGTCCAGGCTCATGCGCACGCTGTCGCCCAGGTTCGGCATCGCGCCGTGCATCAGGTGGCGGGAGAACACGATCACCGATCCCGCGCGCACCGGCAGCGGCTGCGTGCGTTCCTTGGACATGATCCCGTCGGGCAGGTGGACGCCGCTCGCGGGGTTCGGACAGTGCTGCGCCAGACCCTGCCGATGACTCCTCGGAGCGATCTTCAAGCACCCGTCCGCCGCCATGGCGTCGCTCAGGGCCACCCACGCGGTGATCATGTCGGTGTCGTCGGCCTCGCGCGACTGCACCGCGTGGTCCTGGTGCCACGGGGTCGCGCGGCCAAGGCGGTCGTCCTGGGCCAGAAATCGCTCGGGAACCTTGAGCCGGGCGTGCTGGATCGGACACGAGTAGATCTCGGATCCCACGAACGGCTCGACGACGTCCAGCAGCTTGGGGTGGCGTAGCAGATCGAAGGCGGGCTTGCCCAGGTAGGGGTCCCGGTCCGCCGTGGCGACCGTGTTGGGCCGGATCGAGGGATCGAACGGCGCCCCGTCAATCTTGCCGGCGCACTCCGCGAGGTACATCAGCTTCGCCTGGAGGTCGCCGTCGCGCGGCCACGCCGCGAGTTGCTCCGCCGTCAGCTCCTCATCGGCCAGGCGTTCCGCGATGCGCTCGAAGTCCTCGAACAGCGCGGCGAAGTCGCGCTCGGGATCGAACACGCCCTCGAAGATCACCCAGCCCTCGCGCTCGAAGTGCGCGAGCTTCTCCGCCAGCTCGTCAGTGCTCTCGACCGGCGCCGTTTCGACTGCCATTCGTGGTTCCCCAGGCTGGCCTCAACCCTGCGCCCCTCAGGATACGCCAACGCGCCGGGCTAGCCACTTTTTCTGGTGTCAACGAGTGAGAGAAACGGCCTTCGAGTGGCCTGGCTATTGCACGACCAGCTGATAGATCACCCCCAGCACCGCCCCCGCGGGCACGAGCCACGTCGCCGTCGTGCGGAAGCGAATCACGAGCGCCAGCGAAACCGCCGCCAGCACGCCCGTGAACACGTCCACGATTGCCGCGCGCCCCAGCGTGGCCGCCACGCCGATCATCAGGGCGATGGCCGCCGCGTTCACCCCGTCCAGAAACCCGCTCGCCCGCCGATCGGCGCGCACCCGCGCCACCAGCGGGTTCAGCATGGCGACGAAGACGAACGACGGCAGGAATATCGCCACCGTCGCCAGCACCGCCCCCGACCAGCCGCCGAGGATGTAGCCCACGAAGCTGGCGGTGGTGAACACCGGGCCGGGCGTCATCTGGCCCACCGCCACCGCGTCCAGCAGCTGCTGCTGGGTCAGCCAGCCCAGCCGGTCCACGAAGTCGCCCTGCATGAAGGCCAGTAGCACGTAGCCGCTGCCGTAGAGCACCGCGCCGATCTTGAGAAACAGCAAGAACAAGTGGCCCAAGCTGAAGGTGCTCGCCGCCGTGAGGACGGCCGGCATCGCACCCAGCGGCAGCAGGCCGAACAGGGCGCGGCCCCCGGGTCCGGGCCACTCACGGGCTCGGGCGAGCAGGCCGATGCCGCCCGCCGCGGCCAGCAGGATCAGCTCGTTGACGCCCACGATGTAGAGCGTGAGCACGCCGACCGCCAGTACCAGCGTCCACACCTTGCCCAGCGCGGTCTTGGCCAATCCGACGATCGCGTTGACCACGATCGCGATCACCGCCGGCTTGATGCCGTAGAGCGCCCACTGCAACGCGGGAACCTCGTTGAACTCGACATAAACCCACGCCAGCCCGGTCACGATCAGAAAGGCCGGCAGGATGAATAGCGCGCCCGCGGCCACCAGCCCCCGCCAGCCGGCGCGCTCCAGGCCCAGATGAATCGCCATCTCGGTGGAGTTGGGACCGGGAATCAGGCTGGTCGCGCCCACCAGATCCATGAACCGCTGGTCCGAGAGCCACTTGCGGCGGTTGACCGCTTCCTCGCGGAACATGGCGATGTGGGCCGCCGGCCCGCCGAAGCCCAGCACGCCGAGCTTGAGGAAAAGCGCCGAAACTTCGCGCAGCGCGCCGCGGCGCTCAGACGGTGTCTCTACTAGTCAACTCCTTCGCCACGGGCTGACTTCGCGTTTGTCGCAATGGTCGGTACGCAGTTGTAGCAGTCGGCCGTCGTCGTGCGGGTTTGCCCCGCGGCGAAGCGGCACCGTGGGCGGCCTGTTCCGCTAAACTCAGCCACTCCCGCGCAGTCTATTCAGCGCGGCATCGCCCACAGCGAGCGAGAGCGCCATGCCACGGACCAACTGCCTGTCGATGCTGCTCAATGACGACATCGCCGACTGCGACACGCTCGCGTTTCGGGTCGAGCCGGCGGTCCCCGATCCGGCCAATCCGCTGCTCGAGCCGCACTTCCCCTGGGACAGCGGGTCGGTGTTCGCCCACGGCACCTTCGTCAAGGACCCCATCGACGGCCTGTGGAAGGGCTGGCATCTCTCGACGCCAGCCGGCGAGGAGCGGTTCGAGGCCTTCCGGCGCCTGACCTACTGCGAGTCCGAAGACG
The DNA here is from genome assembly GCA_026708035.1 of Chloroflexota bacterium. Classification (NCBI taxonomy): domain Bacteria; kingdom Bacillati; phylum Chloroflexota; species Chloroflexota bacterium. The sequence continues at coordinate 47,444 of JAPOVQ010000025.1, forward strand.
GTGTCAACTGGACCCGGCCCGAGCTCGACATCGCCCCCCAGCCCGGATATCCGAAGACCAACATCATCTTCGACCACGACTCGGGCGGCGCGTCGCAGTTCGCCTCCGTGCTCATCCATCCGGACGAGGAGCCCGAGCGGCGCTACGAGATGTTCGCCATGCGCGTGCCGGGGCGGCCCGAGGGCATCGGCGCCAACTTCATTCCCGGCATTCCGCGGCGGCCCGGCGAGGACCGGCATCCGACGGCCGTCTATCGCTATTTCTCCTCGGACGGCATCCATTGGAACGCCGAGGAGGGGCCGCTGCTCGAGGTGATGACGATCGGCAACCGCATGATCATGCCCTACACCACGCCCATTGGCGGGGCCGACCACTCGGCCTACTTCAAGGCCGAGGACGGGGGCTACGAGCTGATCCAAAAGGTCGGGACGACCATGCATCCCGGCGGCGCCATCCCCTACGACTGCTTCCCGATGGGCCGCCGCGTGATCGGCCGGCGCACCAGTCCGGATGGATCGAACTGGTCGCCGATCGAGGTCATCATCGAACCCGATTGGAAGGACGCCCAGGACCTCCAGTTCATGGAGCTGGCCCCGCTGAAGGTCAAGGGCGGACACCTGGGCCTGCTCTGCTGCTACAACCTGCGCGAGCAGACGATCAACTGGCAGTTCGCGGGCAGCGCCGACCGCCGCATCTGGGAGCGTCCGGCGCGCCGCCCCACGCTCGACAACACGCCGCTCGGCGACTACGGCGGCGGCATGCTCTGGCCCACTCACAGCTTCATCGAGCACGAGGGCCGCGTCTATATGTATTACGGCGCGCTCGAAGGCGTCCACGGCGACATCTTTTCCGACCAGCCGTCACTCCACATCTTCAATGGCGCCCTCTGCCGCGCCAGCTGGGAGCTCGATCGCTACTGGGCGGCGGTGTCCGCCTCGGGCGGCGTCAACGTCGGTACGCTCACCACCCACCCGTTGCCCGCGGCTGGCAAGCAACTGCTGCTCAACGCGGCCACTTCCACGGTTGGCCCGGGCGAGCTAGCGGTCGAGCTGCTCGACCCGGACGGCAACCCGATCGAGGGCTTCAGCCGCGACGACTACGTGGCCTGGCACGGCGACGCCAAGGCGCAGCCGGCGCGCTGGTCCGGCGGCAGCGTGGCTCCGCGCGACGACGTGGCCGCGAAGTTCTACCTGCGGCGCTCGCGGCTCTACGGCTTTGCCTGGGAATAGCGGCGGGCGCGCCACCGAGCCGCGCTGGCGGCTCGCGGGGGCGGTCGATACGACCGACAGCCCCCATGCCCGCCTGCGCCCCGTGCCGATTCACGCCGTCACGATGGGCGACGGCTTTTGGAAGCCGCGCCTGGAAGGCAACCGCACAGCAGGCATCGCCGCCTTTCTGGCGTGGCTGGATGAGGACGGCCAGGTCGCGCCCTTCCGCGCCTTCGCGCACTACGCGCGGACCGGCGATCCCTCTCGAATCGAAGGTGCGCTCGACACCATGCGCGCCAGCTTCGAGGGCCGCAACAGCCGCCGCATCCGCCACTCCTGGCGCGCGGCGGTCGCGAAGGTGGTCGAGGCCTGCGCCTTCACGCTGCAATCCGTGGACGACCCCGACCTGCGCGCGCTCATGGACGAGCTGGTCACCGGCATCGTGGCCGCGCATGACAGCGACGAGTTCTGGTCCGCGTACTACGGCGACGACTTCGAGAATTCCTATCAGCTCGCCACGCCGGGTCACCTGATCCAGGCCGCCGTCGCGCATCACCGGACCACCGGGGAGACGAACTTCCTCGACGTGGCCGTCCGCGTCGCGGACGCCATCGCGGCCAAGTACGAGGGCCGCGAGTTCGCCGAGCATCCCTGCATCGAGATGGCGTTGGTGGAGCTTTGGCGCGCGACCGGCGAAGAGCGCATCTTCCGGCTGGCGGCGCACTTCACCGCGCTGCTCATGGAGCAGGAACCGGAGATCGGCCCCCATACCGGCAAGGGCCGCTGGGAGCACTTCAATTGTCACGTCGTGCGGCAGACCTACCTGCCCGGGGGAGCGGCGGATCTGCTGGCGGAGCGACACGATTCGGCGCTCCATGCCCAGTTGCACGCCATCTGGCGCGACATGATGCGCGGCAAGCTGCAGGTCACCGGGCACATTGCGGTTGACCACTGGATGCCCGAGCGCATCACGCCGGAGTCCTTCGCCCTCACGGAGGGCGCCCTCGGCAACGTGCTCGACCACATCAACCACGGCTTCGAGCTGTGCGAAAGCGTCGGCAACGTCATGTGGAGCTGGCGCATGCTCATGCTCGACCCGGACGCCGCCTACGCCGACCAACTCGAGCGAGCGCTCTACAACGGCCTGCTCCCGCACGTCGGCCTCGACGACCGCAGCTGGTTCTATCTGTGCCCGATGCTGTCGGACGGTGACCATCCGGCCCGCAACCAATGGGGCAACCCGGCCACCGGCTGCTGCGGGGCCAACGCGGTCCGGTTCATGCCCTCGGTGCCGTCCTATATGTTCACCACGTCCGACGACGGCGTGTGGGTGCACCTCTACGACGCCTGTCGCATCGACTGGCATCTGCCCGACGGATCGCCGATCGGCGTGGACGTGCGCACTACCTACCCGTGGAGCGGGCGCGTCGAATTGCAACTCGACGTCGCGGAGCCCGCGGAGTTCGCGGTGCATCTGCGCATTCCCGGCTGGTGCGACGGCGCGAGCGCCGTTGTCAATGGAGAGCCGGTCGCCGACCCAATCAGTCGAGGGGCATATCTCGCGCTGCGGCGCATCTGGACCGCCGGCGACCTGATCACGCTCGACCTGCCGATGCCGGTGGTGGGCATGGAGGCCGATCCGCGGGCGGAGGAATTTCGCGGCAAGACGGCCCTCATGCGCGGACCGTTGCTCTACTGCTTCGAGGGCGTCGACAACCCTGCGACGGGCATTCGCAATCTGGCGGTCGAGTCGGGCGCGGACATTCGGCCCTTCACGCCGGAGACCGAACCCGAGGCGCTTTATCAGGAGGCGGCGGACGTGCCGGCGTTTCTGCCGCACGACCGCTCCGATCTCTTGGGCGGCGTGACCGTGCTCCAGGGTCCCGCCGCCGGGCGCGATGACGGCGCCGACCTGACGGCCATTCCCTTCTATGCCTGGGCCAATCGCGGCCCGACGCCAATGACCGTGTGGATCGATTGGGCCGACGGCGAGGGACGTCGAGCGACCTAGTCCTCCCGGCCGCTCAGACCGCGACTTCGGATGTGTGGCCGCCGGATAGTCGATGTGCCGTGTCGCTGCACGGCCGGCGCATCGCTCGCTCTGCGGATGAGCCGCTGGGGGCGACGCTCGTCCTTTATTGCGACTGCATGTCAATAAATGTATATTGCGACGCTATGTCGGTAAGCAAGTCTCCATCGGAGGTCCGTCTGTGAGATTCCGCATCGTGCTCGCCGCGCTCTTCGGCGTGCTGATCCTGGCTACGGCCTGCGGCGAAAGCGACGAGAGGCCTGAGCGAACCGCGGCCGTTGCGACCCCAACGCCCGCTGCCGCCGAAGCGGCAGCGTCCGGCGACTCGAGCTCCGAGCCCCTCACGGTCATCGCGACGATCTACCCGCTGGGGTACTTCGCCGAGCGTGTCGGCGGCGACCGCGCTGAAGTCACCGTGCTCGTTGAACCCGGCGTCGAGGCGCACGGCTACGAAGTCACGGCGTCCGAATTGCGGACGCTCGGCGACGCCGACGTGATCGTGATGAACGGGATCGGTCTCGAGCCTTGGATGGAACGGGCGATACACGCCGTCGAAGACGAGATTTCGGCGATCGTCGTGGAAGCGGCCGACCCGGCGCTGGCTATGGAAGGCGAAGTCCATATGCACGACGACGAAGAAGGCCATCACGACGATGAGGAAGGCCATCACGACGACGAGGAAGGCCATCACGACGACGACGAGGAAGGCCATCACGACGACGACGAGGAAGGCCATCACGACGACGACGAGGAAGGCCATCACGACGACGACGAGGAAGGCCATCACGACGACGATGAGGAAGGCCATCACGACGACGACGAGGAAGGCCACCACGACGACGAGGAAGGCCATCACGACGAGGACGAAGAAGGCCACCATGACGACGAGGAGGGCCACCACCACCACGGGGAGGGCGGGCTCGACCCGCACTTCTGGCTAAGCCCGACGATGGCCGCGCGACAGGTCGAGCGCATTCGTGACGCCTTCATCACGGCGGATGCGGCCAACGCCGCCGCCTACCGGCAAAGCGCGGACGAACTGATGGCCGAGCTGGCCGACCTGGACCAGGAGTTCAAGGACGGTCTCGGCGCCTGCCAGCACGAGCACTTCGTGACTTCGCACGCGGCCTACGGCTATCTGGCCGCGCAATACGGCCTCGAGCAGATCGCGCTGGCCGGATTCTCACCGGAAGTGGACCCCTCGCCGCAGCGGCTGGCCAGCGTCACGGACCGCGTGACCGACCTAGGCCTGGGGCATGTCCTGGTCGAGCCGGTGCTCAGCGACCGCCTCGCGCAGACGGTTGCCCGCGAAACCGGCATCGAGCTCCGGGCCATCCACGCCATCGAGAGCGTGACGGGGAACGAGCTCGATGCGCACGGCGATTACTTCGGCCTCATGCGCGACAACCTGGCGGCTCTCAGGCTCGCCTTGGAGTGCGAGTGATGACGTCGCCGCGGCCGCAGGGCCTCTCATCGAGTAGAACCATGTGACTTTCGCCCACCGCAAGGCGGTGCATGACGAATCCCACGGCACCCACGTCAGGGCGGCGGCGCAAGGATCCGCGGCTTCGGGCCGCGGTTCCCGGCGCTACCCGGACCGGTTCGGAGGTTCTGCAAGGCGAAGGCTAGGGCGACGCCGGCCACGCACTTTCGCGTGGGGCGCCCTAGAGTGACACTATGTGTCGAGAAGAAATCGCCGTCGGAGCTTGGTCAATGAGATTCCGCATCGTGATCGCCGCCATTCTCGGAGCGCTCGTCTTCACCGCCGCCTGCGGCGAAAGCGACGACGCTTCCGACCGGCTCCAGGTTGTCGCCACGATCTATCCGCTGGGGTACTTCGCCGAGCGTGTCGGCGGCGACCGGGCCGAGGTTGAGGTGCTGGTCGGGCCCGGAATCGAGGCCCACAGCTTCGAGCCTACGCCGTCCGACTTGCTGGCGCTTGGCGATGCCGACGTGATCGTCATGAATGGGATCGGGCTCGAGCCCTGGATGGACGGCGCGATCGACGCCATCGGGGACGACCTGACCGCGATCGTCGTGGAGGCGGCCGACCCGACGCGGGCCATGGAAGGCGAGGTTCACACCCACGGTGAGGATGAAGCTGACCACCACGACGATGAAGGCGACCACGGCCACGAGGACGCCGATGAAGAGGGGCACCACGACGACGAGGATGCCGACGACGAGGGCCATCACCACGACGAAGACGAAGGCGAGCATCACGACGAGGAGGCCGATGAAGAGGGCCATCACCACGACGAAGACGAAGGCGAGCACCACGACGAGGATGCCGACGAAGAAGGCCACCACCACGACGAGGACGAGGGTGAGCACGGCGACGAAGAGGGGCACCACGACGAAGACGGCGAGCACCACGATGAGGACGGCCACCACGAGGGTGAAGAGAGCGCACTCGACCCCCACATGTGGCTCAGTCCCACGCTCGCCGCCCTTCAGGTCGAGCGCATCCGCGACGCCCTTGTTTCGGCGGACGCGGACAACGCCGACGGCTACCGGCAGCGCGCGGATGAACTCATCGCCGAGCTCAACGCCCTGGAGCAGGAGTTCGCGGAGGGTCTCGCCGCTTGCAAGCACGATCACTTCGTGACCTCGCACGCGGCGTATGGCTACCTGGCCGCGCAATTCGGCCTGGAGCAGATTCCGGTTGCCGGGCTATCCGCCGACGTCGAGCCCTCGCCCCAGCGGCTCGCGAACGTCACCGACCGGGTGACGGAGCTGCAGTTGGGCCATGTCCTGGTCGAGTCCGTGCTCAGCGACCGCCTCGCGCAGACCGTCGCCCGCGAAACCGGCATCGAGCTCCTCACGATCCACGCCATCGAGAGCGTGACGCCGAACGAGCTCGAGGCGCACGGCGACTACTTCGGACTCATGCGTGACAATCTTGCGAACCTCAGGATCGCCTTGGAGTGTGAATGACGTGCTCTGAGTCGCCATCGCGTCCCGTCATCGAGTGGGATTGCGTGACGTTCGCCTACGGCGAGACGGTGGCGGTGGAGGACGTGTCGCTCACCATCCGTGCCGGGGAGCTGGCGGCGATCTTGGGCCCCAACGGGAGCGGCAAGAGCACGCTGATCCGGCTCGCCCTCGGTCTGCTCCGCCCGCTATCGGGCGCCGTGCGGCTTTTCGGGCGCGATGCGGTGGACTTCGCCGACTGGGACCGCGTCGGCTACATGCCGCAGGTGATCGCCGGGACCTGGCGCGACTTTCCCATCACCGTCGCGGAGACGGTGGCCCACGGGGCCTATCGCGGCATCTCCCCCCTCGCGCTGTTTCATCGCTCCGAGCGCCCCGAGGTCATCGAGGCGCTCGAGGCGGTGGGCATGGCGTCCTACAAGGGGCGGCGTCTGTCGCAACTCTCCGTCGGCCAGCAGCAACGCGTGCTCTTGGCCCGGGCGCTCGTGCGCCAGCCGGAGCTGATCGTCCTTGACGAGCCCGCGGCCGGCATTGACGTCTCGGGCGAAGAGCAGCTGTACGCCGTCCTGCGCGACCTCAACCGCGAGCGCAACATCACCATCGTGCTCGTCTCACACGACATCGGGGCCATGCTGCGCGAGGCCGGCACCGTCGCCTGCATGAACCGCACGCTGGTCCGACACGGGCCGCCCCACGAGCTCACCAACACGGAGATCGCCATGCTCTACGGCGCGCCCGTCGACGTGCTGGTGCACGACGCGCTCCACGAACACCGCTAGTCATGCCGTCGATCTTTCTCTACGAGTTCATGCTGCGCGCCCTGGCCGGCGGCGTGCTCGTGGGCGTGCTGGCGCCCACGCTCGGGATGTTCGTCGTGCTGCGGCGCTTTTCGCTCATTGCCGACACGCTGGCGCACGTGGCGCTGATGGGCGTGGCCGTGGGACTGGCGACCAATACGTTTCCCTCGGCGGTGGCGCTCGTGGCGGCCTCGCTTGGGGCCATCATCGTCGAGCAGCTGCGTTCGCGCGGCCGGCTGCCGGGCGACATGGCCCTGGCCGTGGTGCTCTACGGTTCACTCGCGTTTGCCGTCGTCGTCATTGGGATCGCCGGCGGCTTCAACGTCGACCTCTTCTCGTTCCTGTTTGGTTCCATTCTCAGCGTGTCCCCACTGGACCTGTGGCTCCTCGCCGGGATCACGGTCACCGTGGTGCTGTTCGTCGGCGTGTTCTTTGTCGACCTGGCGCAAATCGCGTTCGACGACGATCTGGCGAAAGTGAACGGGGTGCGGACGGGTGCGCTCAACCTGGCGCTGGCGGTGTTGACCGGCGCCACCATCACCCTGTCGATGCGAGTGGTCGGCGTCCTGCTGGTGGGCGCCATGCTCGTCGTGCCGGTGATGGTTGGGTTGCGCCTCGCGCACGGCCTGCGGTTCGCCATGGCCACGGCCGTCGTCGCCGGGGTGTTCAGCGCCATCGTTGGATTGACCATCGCGTTTTACGTCGACGCCTCGGCCGGCGGCGCCACCGTGCTGACGGCCCTGGGCCTGCTCGGACTGGCCTATCTCTTGACCGCTGTACGACGGTGGCATCGCCGGGGGCGTGGCGAATCTCCTGTCCCGGCAGCGAGCCCAAACGGACCGCCGGGTCACCGGCACCACCATCACCACTGAGCGCCGCCGTCCTGTCAGGAGGGCGGTTGGCGTGCCACGCGGGGGTACTTGCGGCCTAGGTCCCGGTGGCCGTACCTCCGCGGAGCGGCGCAAGGCTGAGCCTCACGCTATCGGCTGAACCCGGGCGCCCGACGATCTCAACTGGGAGGATGTGGCGCCACGAGGCAGCGTGCTAGCGTGCGCCCCCATGGTCGACATCGAATTTGTGGATCCTGGTGCCGCGGCGTCCACGTGCGCCGCAGCCGGCGTACGGAAGCTTGCCTACTACGCCCAGGGCGTGCTGAACGGCCACGCCTGGGTCGCCTGTGAGCGTCCGCCCGGTTCGGACCGCATCGAATTTGGTGCGCCGGAGCCGACTGAACCTAGCGCGGCGCTGCTCAAGCGCCGCATCGACGAGGCCCACGCGGCCGGCCTGCGAGTCGATGCCTACAGCATTCTCGGCCTTGCCGGCGTCTGGGCGGGATCGCGCCACCAGGTGCCGCGCGTCATTGAACCTGTTGGTCGAGTGCCGCGATTTGCCGTCGAGCACCCCGAATTCATGTCCAAGGCCCGTGACGGCCGTAGCTGGCTCGACTGGGACGTCGGTGAGCCGGTGCTGGGCTACGACGTGGGCTATCTAGCTCTGGCGCACCCCGAAGTGCGGGCCTATGCGCGCCGCGAGCTGGTGGCCTTCGCCCGGGACTTCGGGGCCGACGGGGTGCAGCTGGAGTTCCTGCCCGTGCTTGCGGCCGGCGAGAGCGTGTGGCCGTTGGGATACGACGACCCGGCGCTTGCCGAGTACCGCCGGCGGTTTGGCGTGGATCCGCGATCGCGGCCCGCGGACGACCCGGCCTGGGCGCGGCTGCGGGCGGAATATGTGACGCAATTCTTTCGGGAGCTGCGCCGCGACCTCGAAGCCTTGGGGCGGCCGGTGGAGGTCGCGGCGGCCACCGAGGGCATATGGGCCCGACCCGACGAGGCCTACAAGCTCGGCCTGGACTGGCCGGCGTGGGTCGAGGAGGGCCTGGTCGACGCAATCAATCCGCGCTTCTTTCTCAACGACCCGCTCTATCCGCCAAGCGACCCATCAAGCGAGGCGGGCTCCTGGCTCGCCGATATCGATCGCATCGAGCGCGAGGTGGCCACCGTGCGCGGCGTGGTTGGCAATCGATGTCGGGTGTGTGCCACGGCGATTGCGTCGAACGCGCCCGCGAATGAGCCCGTGTCGGTCCTCGTCGAGCGAATCGTCGCCGCCGCTCGGGCCATGGTCGCGTCGGGATCCGACGGTTTTGGGATCTACACCGACGCGCGCGTCACCGGCGACGACGCCTTCTGGTCCGGTCTCAGACGCATCCACCAAGGCCGGTTCTAGCAGGCGGCGCGAGGTCGGGCGCCGTGCGGCGGCCCGCCGTCTTCCGCATCGGGCCTTCTCGCCCATGGACGGCTGATGTAGAAGGGCTGCCGTGACTTCGGGTATTCTCACCGGTCGCGGCGTTGCCCAAATGTATGGATAATGCGCCGCTGGAAAGCCGCCGCCGCGGGTGGTCCGCGGAGCGGTGGTACCGCCATGTCGGTGGCAAGGGGAGGTTTGTATGAAGCATGTTGCGGGGCGTGTCATGACCCGCCGCAATCTGTTGCGCGGTGCGTCCGCCGGCCTATTCGGGGCCGCCGGCGCGGCCGTGCTGGCCGCGTGTGGCGAGGCGCAAGTCGTCGAAAAAATCGTCACGCAGGAAGTGATCCGCGAGGTCCCGGTTGAGACCGTCGTCACCAGGGAAGTGGTGAAGGAGGTCCCGGTCGAGTCCGTGGTCACGAAGGAAGTCGTCAAGGAAGTCGCGGTCGAAAAGATCGTGACGCAGGAAGTGATCAAGGAAGTCGTCAAGGAAGTCGAAGTCGTCAAGGAAGTCCCGAAGGAAGTCGTCAAGGAAGTCGAAGTCATCAAGGAAGTTCCGAAGGAAGTCGTCAAGGAAGTCCTCGTCACGAAGGAAGTCGAGGTCATCAAGGAAGTCACGGCCGAGATGATGATCCCGGAGGGTCCGCTCAGCGGCGAAGTGCTGACGCTGAGCGCCAGCCGCGCCAACACCCAGGACATCTTCACGCAGTTGCGCCAGGTCAGCAGCACGCAGGCCTTCGTCACTGACTACGTCTTCATGCCCCTGTGGTATGGCGACACGTGGGGCATGGGCGAGACGCCGGCGATGACCGGTCAGTGGGCGCCGGGCGTGGCCAACGGCTGGGAAGAGGTCGAGCGCAACCGCGTCTACAACTTCACGCTCAATCCCGACGTGGGCTGGCATGACGGCGCACCGTTGACCGTCAGCGACGTGCTGTTCGGCATCGAGATGGCGTTCGACACGAACTACAACAACAACAAGCACAAGCAGGATTGGGGCGACATCGCCGGCGCCAGGGCCTGGGGCGACAACCCGACCGACAGCGCCGAGGACATCGAGGGCATCTCCGTCATCGACGAGATGACGATCCAGGTTGCGCTCGAGAAAGAGGACCCGGACTGGTGGGCGGCGGGGAGCAAGATCTTCCCCATGGCGCGCCACCACTACGCGGGCCTGGACAAGGCGATCGCGACCGAGGCGCGGGCCACGAGCCTGCTCGGCAACGGCCCGATGATCTGGGAGCGCTACGTCACCCAGCAGTTCGCCGACTTGACGGCGAACAAGAGCTACGCCTACGGCGCGCCGTATGTGGATGACTACATCGTGCGCTACGGCGACGGCGAGGCGCTGAACGCGGCCACCGAGGCCAACGAGCAGCCCAACCCGATCGACTTCCATCGCGCGGCTGGCGGCTCACGGACCGAGGCCTTCGCGCGGCTGGCGGCACAGCCGCACCTGCGGCCGTTCCCGCAGCGCTCGCCGTTCGGCGGGCACGTGTTCTTCAACCAGACCGCCGAGATCTTTGCGGACATGACCCTCGAGCAGCAATCGCTGGTGATCGAGGCCATGGTGCGCGCGGTCGACCGCGAGACGATGAACAACGAGCTGTACGGCGGCACGCTGTTCATCTCCGACTACATCTTCGAGCACATCGCGCTGTTGCAGGACCCGCCGGAAGGCACCTTCCGCGACCTGTCCTACGACCCCGACGAGGCCCGGGCCCTGCTCGAAGAGGCCCAGTGGGACTCGGAGAAGGAGATCAAGTGGATCAAGTGGGGACCGCCGTCTGCCGCGGACCTGGCGCTCAAGGACTACTGGGCCCAGGTTGGCGTCAAGACCGAGTTCCTGCTGGTCGACGGTTCAGCCGTGATCGAGAAGCTGTACCAAGAGCGCGTGCACGACATGGTCATGGCGAACATGGGCGGCGGCCAGAACGCCTTGGACGCGTGCCTGCGCGTGTGCAGTGACAAGGTGTACGAGCTCGGTGGGTGGAACCACTCGAACATCAACCGCCCGTGGATCGACGAGATGTACGCGGCGGTGTTCGCGGCTGAGTCACAGGAAGAGAAGCGCGAAGTCTGGCTGGAGCTGGCCGCCCGGTTGCACTCCAAGGGCAACATGGTGGCCGGTCTGCTGTGGCGCGGTTCGCTGCTGAACCTGTACCACCGCCGAGTCCAGGGCGCCTTCTGGATGCAGCACTACGCCATTCCGGTTCGGTCCCCGATCAACCAGGTGTGGATCGACCCGTACTGGGAAGAGCGGTAGCGCTCACCGCGATGCCCCTGCCCTGAGCAGCGGCACCCGCGGACAGCGAAGAGCCGGCGGTCATTCGACCGCCGGCTCGTCGGCGTCTTGGCGATGTGCGGCTTCCCACGGACGCGCCGGGGACCGAAAGAGTCGGGGGATAGCCACCGACACGCGCGTCATTTCCGGTGAAGAAAATTTGCCCGCCCATAGTTGATTCGGTTAATCTCTCGCCCCGCGGCGTGGCCGGGAAGATGCAAGGCGCGCCGCCCCGATACCTTTCGCCGCGGAGCGTTCGCCTAGCGGTGCGCCGCCGCCAGGACGGCGGCAGGGGAGGCTGGCATGAAGGATGTTGCGGGACGGGTCATGACCCGTCGGAATCTGTTGCGCGGTGCGTCCGCTGGCCTCGTCGGAGCGGCCGGCGCGGCGGTGCTGGCCGCATGTGGCGAGGCGCAGGTCGTCGAAAAAATCGTCACGCAGGAAGTGATCAAAGAGGTTCCGGTTGAGACCGTCGTCACCAGGGAAGTGGTGAAGGAGGTCCCGGTCGAGTCCGTGGTCACGAAGGAAGTCGTCAAGGAAGTCGCGGTCGAAAAGATCGTGACGCAGGAAGTGATCAAGGAAGTCGTCAAGGAAGTCGAAGTCGTCAAGGAAGTCCCGAAGGAAGTCGTCAAGGAAGTCGAAGTCATCAAGGAAGTTCCGAAGGAAGTCGTGGTCGAGAAGGTCGTGACCAAGGAAGTCGTCGTCGAGAAGATCGTGACCGCGGAGATGATGATTCCGGAGGGCCCGCTCAGCGGCGGCACGCTGCGGCACAGCGCCGGCGGCGGCAACACCCAGGACATCTTCAACCCGCTCAAGCAGGTCAGCAGCTCGCAGGCCTACATCACCGACTACGTGTTCCTGCCGTTGTGGTATGGCGACACCTGGGGCCCGGGTGACACGCCGGCCATGACGGGCGAATGGGACGTGGCTGTGGCCAACCGCTGGGACGAGGTCGAGCGAGGCCGCGTCTACAACTTCCACATCAATCCGGACGTCAAGTGGCACGACGGCCTGCCGGTGACGGCGGACGACGTGTTGTTCGGCGCCAAGTTGGGCCTGGACAAGAACTACGGCTCGGGCATGCACAAAAAGGCCTGGGGCCGAATCGAGGGCGCCGAGGCCTGGGGCGAGAACCCCACGGACAACGTGGAGGACGTTCCCGGTCTGGCGAAGCTGGACGAGATGACCGTGCAGGTCTCAATCGACCGGCCCGATTCCGCCTGGTGGGCGAGCCGCGACTGGCACCTGCCGCCGATGGCCCAGCACCACTACGCTGGTCTGGAACCGGCGACAGCGCTCGAGACGCGCGCCACGCACCTTCTGGGCAACGGCCCGATGATTTGGAACCGCTACGTCTCCCAGCAGTTCGCCGACATGGCGGGGAACAAGGACTTCGCCTACGGCGCGCCGTACGTGGACGACTACGTCGTGCGCTACGGTGACCGGACCGCCTTGGACGCGGCCATGGAGGCTGGCGAGCAGGACTTCCACCGCGGGAGCAATATCGAGGCCTTCCAGCGCCTCGCGTCGTTGGCGCACCTGCGGCCGTTCCCGCAGCGCTCGCCATTCGGCGGGCACGTGTTCTTCAACCAGACCGCCGAGATCTTCTCGGACATGACCCTCGAGCAGCAGTCGCTGATGATCGAGGCCATGGTGCGGGCGGTGGACCGGGACACGATCAACAACGAGCTCCACGCGGGCACGCTGTTCATCTCGGACTACATCTTCGAGCACGTGGCGCTGATGCAGGATCCGCCCGAGGGCACCTTCCGCGCCCTGCCCTACGACCCGGACGCGGCGCGCGCTCTGGTCGAGGAGGCCCAGTGGGACTCCGAGAAGGAGATTCAGTGGATCAAGTGGGGGCCGCCGTCGCCGACGGACCTGGCGCTGAAGAACTACTGGGAGCAGGTGGGCATCAAGGTTGAGTTCTTCCTGGTCGATGGCTCGGCGGTGATCGAGAAGCTGTACCAGGAGCGGGTCCACGACCTGGTCCTCGCCAACATGGGCGGCGACCAGTCGGTGGTGGACGCGTGCCTGCGCGTGTGCAGCGACCGGGTGTACGAGCTCGGTGGCTGGAACCACTCGAACATCAACCGCCCGTGGATCGACGAGGCGTACGCCGACATGTTCGCGGCGGAGAACAACGAGGCGCTGCGCGAGCGATGGATCGAATTCGCGACGCGACTCCACTCCAAGGGCAACATGGTGGCCGGGCTGCTATGGCGAGGCTCGCTGCGGAACCTGTATCACAGGCGTCTGCAGGGCGCGTTCTACATGCAGTTCTACGCCATGCCGGTGCACTCGCCGATCGAGCGGGTGTGGCTGGACGACTACTGGGAAGAACGGTAGCGCCTACCGCGATGCCGCCGCACCGCGCGGCGGCATGAGCCCAGATCGAGGAGCCGGCGGTCATTTGACCGCCGGCTCTTCGGCGTCTCGCAAGTACAGGGTGCCCCATGCACGTGCCGGCAGCTGGCCGCTTCGCGACCCACAGACGCGCGCGTCATCATCGGCGACGCCTCCTGGTGCGGTCGCCGCATCCACGAGGGCCGTTTCCGGACACGGGGCCGTGCCACGTCGACGCCTGCGGTTCGGGCTCATGTGGTCCAGGCCGCCCGGCCGAGGAAAAACGGATCCATTCGCGCGCCTCTCTTGGTTTGGGTTAGGCTTTTGCCCCGCGGCGTGGCCGGGATGATGCAAGGCGCGCCGCCCCGATACAGGCGCCGCGGAACATCCGCCTAGCGGTGCGCCGCCGCCAAGTCGGCGGCAGGGGAGGTTTGCATGAAGCATGTTGCAGGACGGGTCATGACCCGTCGGAATCTGTTGCGCGGGGCGTCCGCCGGCCTATTCGGGGCCGCCGGCGCGGCCGTGCTGGCCGCGTGTGGCGAGGCGCAAGTCGTCGAAAAAATCGTCACGCAGGAAGTGATCCGCGAGGTCCCGGTTGAGACCGTCGTCACCAGGGAAGTGGTGAAGGAGGTCCCGGTCGAGTCCGTGGTCACGAAGGAAGTCGTCAAGGAAGTCGCGGTCGAAAAGATCGTGACGCAGGAAGTGATCAAGGAAGTCGTCAAGGAAGTCGAAGTCGTCAAGGAAGTCCCGAAGGAAGTCGTCAAGGAAGTCGAAGTCATCAAGGAAGTTCCGAAGGAAGTCGTCAAGGAAGTCCTCGTCACGAAGGAAGTCGAGGTCATCAAGGAAGTCACGGCCGAGATGATGATCCCGGAGGGGCCGCTCAGCGGCGGCACGCTGACGCTCAGCGCCAGCCGCGCCAACACGCAGGACATCTTTACTCCGCTGCGGGCCGTCAGCAGCACGCAGGGATTCGTGTTTGGCTACGTCTATGAGCCGCTGTGGATTGGCGACACCTGGGGCATGGGCGAGACGCCGCAGATGACGGGTAACTGGGACGCGGCTCTGGCCAACAGCTGGGAGGAAGTTGAGCAGGACCGGTCCTACATCTTCCATCTCAACCCGGACATCTGGTGGCACGACCGAACGCGGGTGGTCGACGCCGACGACATCCTGTTCGGCATGGAGATGGCGTTTGACCCGGCCTACAACAACAACAAGCACAAGACGGCCTGGGGCGACATCGAGGGTGTCAAGGCTTGGGCGGAGAACCCGACCGAGAGCATCACGGACGCCTCGGGCGTGACCAAGATCGACGAGATGACGGTCCAGATCGCGATTGAGAGGCCCGACAACAACTGGTGGGCGTCCGGCAGCAAGGTCTTTGCGATGCCGCGGCACCACTTCGCGGGTCTGGACAAGGCGATCGCGACGGAAGCGCGAGCCGTTGACCTCTTGGGCAACGGTCCGATGATCTTCGAGCGCTACGTCACCCAGCAGTTCGCCGACCTCACGGCGAACAAGGACTGGGCCTACGGCGCGCCGTATGTGGACGACTACGTCGTGCGCTACGGCGACGGCGCGGCGCTGGACGCGGCCACCGAGGCGAACGAGCAGCCAAACCCGATCGACTTCCACCGTGCGGCGGGCGGCATCGAGGCCTTCTCGCGACTGGCGGCCCAGGCGCACCTGCGGCCGTTCCCGCAGCGCTCACCGTTCGCGTCCGGCGTGTTCCTCAACCAGACGGCGGAAATCTTCGACGACATGACCCTCGAGCAGCAGTCGTTGCTGATCGAGGCCATGGTGCTGGCAGTGGACCGCGAGCAGTTGAACAACGAGCTGCACGGCGGCACGCGGTTCATCTCGGACTACATCTTCGAGCACGTGGCGCTGCTGTCGGATCCGCCCGACGGCACCTTCCGCGACCTGTCCTACAACCCGGACGCCGCACGTGAGTTGCTGGCGGAGGCGAACTGGGACAACAACAAGGTCATCAAGTGGATGCGCTGGCGAGCGCCGGCGCCGCGTGATCTGGCGATCAAGGCCTACTGGGACGAGGTCGGAATCCAGACCGAGTTCCTGATCATCGACGGCTCCGCCGTGATCGAGAAGCTCTACCAGGAGCGGGTGCACGATCTGGTGTTCGCCAACATGGGCGGCGACCAGAACCCCGTGGACGCGTGCCTGCGGATCTGCAGCGACCGGCTGTATGAGCTGGGTGGCTGGAACCACTCGAACATCAACCGGCCGTGGATCGACGAGGCCTACGCGGCGGTCCTCGGCGCGGCTAACGCCGAAGAGCGGCGCGAAGTGTGGCTGGAGATGGCAACGCGGTTGCACGCGCGCGGTGAGATGGTCTACGGCCAGTTCTCGCGCGGGTCGCTGCTGAACCTGTACCACCGCCGGGTGAAGGGCGCGTTCTGGATGCAGAACTACGCCATTCCCGTGCGGTCGCCGATCAACCTGGTGTGGATCGACCCGTACTGGGAAGAGCGGTAGCGCCCACCGCGATGCCCCTGCCCCGAGCAGCGGCACTCGCGGACAGCGAAGAGCCGGCGGTCACTCGACCGCCGGCTCTTCGGCGTATTCCGGCGATTGTGACGCGCCCCGGATTGCCGCCTCGATCACCGGCATCATGGATAATCGCGGCACTGTTTCCCGCGCCGGCTGACGGCGCGGCGCGATGAAGGAACCTGGCGACATGCACTTGGTGCGCTACGAACTCGACGGCAGCATCCGGCACGGCATCCTGGAAGACGGCTCGATTTCCGAGATCGAGGGCGACTTCTTCGGCGACCGCCAGCGCACCGGCGCGGTGGTGGCGCTCGACGCGGTTACGCTCAAGTCTCCGACCGCGCCGTCAAAGGTCATCAACGCCGCCGGCAACTACGAGAGCCACATGGCCGGCGCGCCCAAGCCGCCACGACCTAAGCCGTTCCTGGCGCCCAGCACCTCCGTCACCGACCCCGGCGCCAACGTCGTCATGCCGCGCGAGACGCCGGTGTCCTATGAAGGCGAAATGGCCGTCGTCATCAGCAAGCGCGGCCGTCACATTGCCGAAGACGAGGTCTCGGACTACATCCTTGGCGTGTGCTGCGCCAATGACGTCAGCGCCTATGAGTGGGTCGGCGCCGACAGTGATTGGTTTCGCGGCAAGGGCACGGACACGTTCTCGCCCTTCGGTCCGTGGATCACCCCCGGCCTCGACTACCGCGACCTCCAGCTCATCACGCGCGTCAACGGCGAGGTGGTCGAGGACACCCGAACCACCAAGATGTTCTACGGCGTCGACGAGCTGGTCAGTTTCGTCTCGCGCTACATGACCGTCGAGCCGGGCGATGTCTTCTTCACCGGCACCTCGGGCGAAAGCACGCCGCTCAATGACGGCGACGTGGTGGAGGTCGAGGTCGAAGGCAACGGCGTCCTCAGCAACACCTTCGTGCTGGCAACTTAGCGGACCTGCTCGGGCCGCCGGCTGGTCTCCGCCGGCTGCCCGGACCGCCGCTTTGGGCTAGTCCGTGAGTCCCATCAGGGCGCGTCGCCGTGGGTCTGCCTGGCTTGCGATGTAGGCATCGGTGGACTTCATCTCGTCGTGGGATGCGAACTCCACCTGCGACGGCTTGAAGAGCAGCCAGATCACCCGGCGCGGCCGGTCTGATTCGTTCGGCGTGTTCGTGTGCCAGAGGTTCGTGTTGTTCAGCAGACAGGCGCCCGCCGGTCCGGTGGCGTGCACCATTCCGGGAAGCAGGCGCGGCTGGCCATCGTGGTTGGCCCACGGCGGCGGCGGCTCCGAGCTCAGGTGACTTCCGGGAAGGAAGGCGGTCGCGCCATTGTGCTCGGTGATGTCGTCCAGGAAGTAAGTGAGACGGAGGTACGGTCCACCGTCGCGATGCCAAAGCGTCGCCGCCCGTGAACGCGGCGCCCGGTGGTTCCCCGTCGCATCGCAGCACAGCGTCGCGTCGTGTCCCAGCGCGGCTTGGACGATCGGCAGCACGGTGGGCAGGTCCATGAGGTCCTCGAAGACCGGGTTTAGTTCGAACAGGCGGTTGATGTCGATGGATCCCGATCCCGGAAGCGACGTCCGCCGATAGTCCTCCACGGCCGTCGGCACGTTGGCGTGGTCGTGGAAGAGCCCGTCCAGGCGTTTTCGAACCCGTGCGAGGTGAGAGGGAGCAAGGGCCTGCGGCACGAGCGTGAAGCCGGTGAATTCCAGGCGCTTGAGGTGCAGCGACACGGCGTGAATCTCGGGCACCGGCTCCATCGCTGCACTCCATCGAGGACGGTTCACCCCACCGGCGCCACGAGAATAGCGCTGGATCACCGAGCGGCCGCGAAGAAGCTGCTTCGTACTCGAAGTTAAACCCCGAACATGCCAAGAAACTCCACCGCAACGACGCTGGTCGCACCCGTGCAGTGGTCAGGTGTAGGGGCGCTTCGCGAAGCGCCCGTGCCCCAGATCAGCTTGGCGGCGGGACCGCCGGCTGATGCCGCCCGTAGACTGGCCTTGAACCCGACTGCCGAACGCGAGGCTGCCGTTGCCTGAGACCCAACCGCCCGTCGTCGTCATCTGCGCCGACGGCGCCGACCCGGCGTATGTGGACGCGGCCATCGACCACGGGTGCATGCCCACGCTCGCACGCTTTCAGCGTGAGGGCGCGTACCACCTCGTCCCAGCGGCGATTCCGTCGTTCACGAACCCCAACAACATGACCATCGTCACCGGCCGGCTGCCCGCCGCGCACGGCATTTCCGGCAACTACTTCTACGACGCCAAGCGCGAGGTGGAAGTAATGATGGATCACCCGCGCTTTCTGCGCTGCGACTCGCTCTTCGCCCGATACGGCCGGGAAGGCCGCCGCGTGGCCGCCATCACGGCCAAGGACAAGCTGCGCACCATGCTGGCCACCGGCTGGCGCGGCATCTGCTTCTCCGGCGAGCTGGCGCACGCAACGAACGAGGCCGAGCACGGCATCGCGGGAGTCACCCGGCGCATGGGGCAAAACAATCCCGACATCTACTCCGGCCGCATGAGCGACTTCGTCATGGCCTGCGGCGTCTACCTGGTGCGGGAGCGCCTGGCCGACCTGTGCTATCTCTCGCTAACGGACTTCGTGCAGCACACCTACGCGCCCGGATCACCCGAAGCCGACGCCTTCTATACGTCGCTCGACCACCGCCTCGCCGAGCTCGACGCGCTCGGGGCCGCGATCCTGCTGACCGCCGACCACGGCATGAACGACAAATGCCATCCCGACGGCACGCCCAACATCGTCTATCTGGAAACGCTGCTGGACGGGGCGGTGCCCGGGCCGTTCCGGGTGGTGCTGCCGGTCACCGATCCGCACGTGACGCACCACGCGGGCCTCGGGTCGTTTGCCACCGTCTACCTCCCGCCCGACCAGGTGGATGCGGCGATCGCGCGTCTGCGCGACGACCCGCGCATAGACGACGCCCTGCCCCGCAGCGAGGCTGCGAGCAAGTATGAACTGCCGGCCGACCGCATCGGCAGCGTCGTCCTCCTCAGCGACCGCGGATCCGTCCTGGGTCGAGCGCCCGGCGCACACGATCTATCGGTCCTGAGCGCCTCTCGCCTCCGTTCCCACGGCGGCCTGCACGAAGTAACCGTGCCATTCGCGTCGAATCGCCGGCTGACACCTGAAGTTGAAGCGCGAGCGGCCACGCTGCGCAACGCCGACGCTTTCCCGGTCGCAACGGACGGGCTGCAAACCTAGGCGGGCGCTCACCGCGTGCGTCCCGGCGGCGGTCGTGGCACTCTCGAATGAGGGAGGCACGATGAGCGACGCAGCGTCGGCCCAATCGCCCGGCACCGTCTGGCTCCTGGGCCGCCTGGCCGCCTACTTGAGACCGCACTGGCGCTGGCAGGCGGCGGCGATCCTGGCGTCGGTGCTCGTTGTGGCCACTTTCCTACCCTTCCCCTGGCTCACCAAGATCCTCATCGACGACGTCGTGGGGGCCGGAAACCTGGACCTGCTCGGTCCGGCGGCCGCGGGCATGGTTGCGGCCGCCGTGGCCACGGCCGCTCTCCTTCTGGGGTCCAACTATCTGTTCACCACCGCCGGCGAGCAGGCGATCAACGACCTCCGCACGCGCCTGATGGACCACACGCTGCGGCTGCCGCTCTCCTATTTCCGTCGTCAACGGACCGGCGAGGTCGTGGCCCACTTCACCACCGACTCCGTCGCGGTCACGGGCGTCTATCGCGCGGCATTTGGCGCCGGCCCGGCCGCCGTGATCGAACTGGCCGCCATGCTGCTGGTGATCGGGCTCATCGACTGGCGCCTTGTCCTGGTGTCTCTTGGCGTCATTCCGCTCCAAGCGACTCTGCCCGCGCTGCTCGGCCGCCCGCAACGCCGGGCGGCCGAGCGACAGCAAACGGCCATGGCCGCGCTTGGCGGGCTATCCACCGAGCTGGTCGCCGGCGCCCGCGAGATCAGGGCCTTTAGCCGGCAGGGCTGGGCGGCGAGCCGTCTGGCAGACGATCTGCGCCGGCTGTTCAGCGCTCGCCTGCGTGTGGCGGCATTGCGGCAAACTCGACTCTTCGTCGTCCTCACCAATGAGCTGATTCGGGTGGCGATCTTTGCGGTCCTGGCTGGGGCCGTCCTTGGCGGTGAGATGAAGCTTGGCGTGGTGTTCGCGCTGGCCCAGTACATGGCGTATTTGATTGGGCCGGCATACGCGCTGATGGGCGCTTACGCCGAGACCCAGCACGCCCTGGGCGCTGCGGGACGGCTGTTCGCGTTCCTCGACGCGCCCACGGAGGCGGCGAAACCGGACGCCGCGCGCGGCCTGGCGGACATCCGTGGCGAGATCGACTTCGAGCGCGTCAACGCCGCCTACGAGAGCGGCACGCCCGTGATCCAAGACGTGAGCTTCACGGCGCCCGCCGGTCGGACCACGGCCTTGGTCGGTCCCAGCGGCTCCGGCAAGACCACCATCGCGAACCTGCTGCTGCGCTTTCTGGAGCCGCAAGGCGGACGCATCCTCGTCGACCGACATGACCTGGCCACGGTCACCGCGGCCGAGTGGCGGCGCCACGTGGGCGTCGTGTTCCAGGACCCTGTGCTCTTCGCGGGCACGGTGGCCGACAACATCAGGTTTGGCCGCGACGACATTTCGGAAGCGCGGGTCGTCGAGGCGGCCACCATCGCGAACGCGCACGATTTCATCACCGCCATGCCGCAGGGCTACGCGACCCAGATTGGCGAACGTGGTTTGCGGCTCTCCGGCGGGCAGGCGCAGCGCATCGCGACTGCCCGGGCCATCGCCGCCGACCCACGCGTCATCGTCCTCGACGAGGCCACCTCAGCGCTCGACGCCGAGGCTGAACGGCTAGTGCAATCGGCTTTGGAGCGGGCCGCCGAGGACCGCACCATTCTGGTGATCGCGCACCGGCTGGCGACCGTGCGCGGCGCCGACTGCATCGTCGTAATGGACGCGGGCAAGGTCGTGGATACGGGTCGGCACGACGAGCTCTACGGCCGTTGTGATCTCTACCGCGAGCTCTGCGACCTGCAGATGACTTCCACCGGCACGGTGAATCCATGAGCGCGCCGGCAGCCGCGATGGCCCCGAGTGCGGCCGCCGGGGCCCCGGGCGCCTGGTCCACGTTCCGGCGCCTGCTGAGCTATGCCCGTCCGTTCTGGTTAATCGGCGTGCTCGCCACGGCGGCGGCGGCTGCTGCTGCGGTGTTTGTGCTCGCCCGTCCCTGGCTCTTCAAGCTGCTGGTCGACGATGTCTTCGGTCAGGGCAATGAGTCGATGCTCGCGCCAGTGCTTGTCGCCATGTTCACGCTGGAGGTGGTCGTTGCCGGGCTGGGATACGCCGCCGAGTACGGTTATGCCCGCGTGGGCGAACGCGCCATGAACCTCTTGCGGACGGGCATCCTGCACCACGCGCATCGCCTGCCCTTGATCAGCTTGCGTCGGTATCGGACCGGCGAAGTGGTGGCGCACTTCACCTCCGACGCCACCGCCATTGGCGGGGTCTACCAGCAGGTGTTCTCGAACGGCGCTCTTTCGAGCCTTCGGGTGGTGGGTGTGGTGGCCATCATTTTCGCGGTGGACTGGCGCTTCGGCCTTCTCGCCGCGGCCCTCATTCCGTTCTACGCCTTCCTGCCGGTGCTCATGCAAGGCAGGGTGCAAGGCGCCAGCCAGCGCGTCCAGGAGGCCATGGCCGATCTGTCGGCGCTGCTCACCGAGTTCGTTGGCGGCGCCCGCGACCTCAAGGCCTTCAATCGCGAGGATTGGGCCGGCCGGCGGCTGCGCGTCGCGGCGCGCCGCCTCTGGCGGGGACGCCTGCGCCTGGTCGTGGTGCGAGGTGTTGCCTTGGTCCAGTCGGTCGTCTATTGGGGCTCTTTGGCGGCGATCTGGGTCGTGCTGGCCCGCCCGGCGGTCGAGGGCCAGATCACGCTGGGACTCGTAATGGCGCTGAGCCTTTACTTCCTGATGCTCGAAGCGCCGTCGCGCCTCATCGTGTCCTCATACGTCGAGATCCAGACGGCTCTGGGAGCTGCGCGTCGCGTCTTCGCCTTCCTGGACACGCCTGAAGAGCCAAGCGGGGCCGCGGCCACGTCGCCCCCGATCCGGGACGGTGAGGTGCGCTTCGAGCGTGTCACCTTCGGCTACGCCGATGACCAGCCGGTCTTGCGCGAGGTCAGCTTCCACGCGGTGCCCGGCACTACCCTGGCGGTCGTGGGACCGAGTGGCGCCGGCAAGACGACGCTGATCAACCTGCTGCTCCGCTTTGTCGATCCGGCATCTGGTCGCGTCACCGTTGACGGGCACGACACCGGCGCGGTTGATCCCGCGGCGCTGCGCGGATCGTTCGGAGTCGTGTTCCAGGACCCCATGCTGTTCGAGGGCGGCATCGGCGAGAACATTCGCTTCGGCCGTGAGGAGCTAACCGATGCGCAGGTCGAGCGCGCGGCCGTCATTGCCAACGCGCACGACTTCATCACCGCCAGCGAGCATGGCTACGCCACCCGCATCGGCGAACGCGGCCTGCGGCTTTCGGGTGGCCAGGCGCAGCGGGTGGCAATTGCCCGCGCCATTGCCGCCGACCCGCGCATCCTCGTTCTCGACGAGGCCACGTCGGCGCTGGACGCCGAGTCCGAACGCCTGGCGCAGGAAGCGCTCGAGCGCGCCGCCGCGGGCCGTACGACCATCGTCATCGCCCACCGGCTGGCCACCGTGCGCCGCGCGGATTCAATCGTCGTTCTCGACGAAGGCCGGGTGCTCGATATCGGCCGGCATGAGGAGCTCTACGTGCGGTGCGATCTCTACCGGCGGCTCTGCGACTTGCAGTTTCTAGAGCCGGACACAGGCACGGCATAGCCCGCGTCATCTGCTAATCTCTCGCTCCGCCGTGTCGGGCACGCCGCGAAAACGGCCGACGCAGACTTTTGGTGCGGTCTTGCTTGACCGCCCTGGCGGCCTGAGCGACTCACATGGAAGCCCCACCACCCAGCACCGCGACGACCGTCCGTCGCCTGGCCGCCTACTTGCGGCCGCATTGGCGTGCGCAGGCGGGCGCCATCGCCGCCTCCTTGCTGGCGGTGAGCGCCGAGGTTCCGGTCCCGTTGCTCACCAAGGCGCTCGTCGACGACGTGGCGATTGCCGGCAAGCTGGAGTTGCTGCCGCCGGTGCTGGCGGCCCTGGGGATTCTGGCGGTGTTGACGGCGGCCCTCTCCATTCTCAGCCGCTATCTCTTCACGCGCGCGGGCGCCCGCGCCGTCAACGTGCTGCGGGCGCATCTCATGCGGCACTTGTTTCGCCTGCCGCTGACGTATTTCCGGCGGCACCGTCGGGGCGAGGTCGTTACGCATTTCACGTCGGACGCGGAGGCCGTCCTGACCGCATACCAAGAGTCATACGGTCAAGGAATCGCGTCGGCAATACAGCTCGTCATCGTAGTCGCGGCAATTGCCGTCTTCGACTGGCGATTTGGGGTCGCGGCGGCGGCGATCGTTCCTGTCTACATGCTCGTGCCCTGGCTGAACCGGCGTCACCAAGCCCGGGCAAGCCGCCGCATGCAGGACGCCACCGGCCACCTCGGCGGCCTCGCCACGGAACTCGTCGCCGGCACCCGGGATCTCCGGGCATTCAATGCGGAGGCCTGGTCCCTCCAGCGCCTGCGTCTGGGCCTACATGCGATGTTGCGCGCGGGCGTCTACCAGGGGACCGTCCGCGGCTGGTCCTACGCCCTCAATGCCGTGTTTTGGTTGATTCACGCGGGAATCTTCGCCGTGCTGGCCGACGGTATTTTCCAGGGCACGGTCACCATCGGCTTCGCGCTTGCCATGGTTGGCTACTTTGCCTGGCTGGACTTCTCGGTGTTCCCCCTCACCATCGCGTATGTAGAACTTCAGAACGCCGTTGGCGCAGCCGGACGGCTGTTTGGCTTCATCGACACATCGAGTGAGCCGACCACGGACCAGGCCTCATCAAAGCTATCCGTGCCGCGCGGCGAGATTGAGTTTCGCGACGTCAGCGTGGCCTTCGCGTCTGGCCCAAACGTGCTTGAGGGCGTGTCCTTCACGGTGCCCGCTGGGAAGCTGACGGCCCTCGTCGGTCCCACGGGCGCCGGCAAGTCGACGGCCATCAATGCCCTGCTTGGCTTCGTCCGTCCCCATGAAGGCTCCATCACCATTGACGGGCGCGACATCGCAGAAGCCGGTCCAACGCAGGTGCGGCGCCACGTCGGCGTCGTGTTCCAGGACCCGGCGCTGTTCACGGGATCGATCGCTGAGAACATCAGCTTCGGCCGCGGCGACATCGACCCCGCGCGCGTCAAGGAAGCGGCGCGCATCGCGCGCGCCGCGGAGTTCATCGAGGAGCTGCCGGGGGGCTACGAGACCACGCTCGGCGAACGCGGGCTCGGCTTGTCGGGCGGCCAGGTGCAACGGATCGCCATCGCGCGCGCCATCGCGCCCGACCCCAAAATCCTCGTACTCGACGAGGCAACCTCCTCGCTCGACGCCGAGGCTGAACGCGCCGTGATGGCCGCGATGTCGGCAAGCATGGGCGGGCGCACCACGATCGTGATTGCCCACCGGCTGGCAACCGTACGTCGGGCTAACGAGATCGTCGTGCTCGACGCCGGTCGTGTCGTTGACCGCGGTCGACATGACGAGCTCTACGAGCGGTGCGACTTGTACCGCGATCTTTGCGATCTACAGATGGTGCAGCCGGCGGCCGCCCCATGAGCACTGCGTTGCCAGCCGACCAGGCCGCGCGTCGCGCGACGGCAGAGCTCTCGGATCGCGAGCTGGTGCGACGCTTGTGGGCCTACATGCGGCCCAGCGGCTGGGATTACTCGGTGGCCATTGGGGCGACGCTCGGCAACTCGGTGATCTGGATTGTTCGCCCATGGCTGTTGCACCTCATCATCGACGACGTGTTTGGGCAAGGGAACCGTGGCTTGCTGGTGCCGGTGCTGGTCGCAATCGGCGCCGTTGGCATCGTGACGGCCATCGATGCGACGGTCGGCCACTGGTTCCACGAGCGCGCCGCCCAGGGCGCGATGCTCAGGCTTCGCGCTGACGTTCTACGGCACGCCCAGCGGATGCCGCTCGGCGAAGTCCGCGCCCGCCGGACTGGCGACATCGCAGCACACCTGAGCTCCGACGCCACCGTGATCGCCGGTGTCTTTTTGGATTTCGTCTCGCTGGTGTTCGCCCAGGCGTTCCGTCTGCCGGCGTATCTGGCAATCCTCTTTGCCATCGACTGGCGCCTGGGCGTGATTGCGCTCAGTTCGCTGCCACTTCATGCGCTGATGGCGACGAAGCTTCGCGGCACCACGCGGGCAGCCAGCGGGCGCGTCCAGGATGCTGTCGGGCGGCTGTCTGCCGTGCTTACCGACATGGCCGGGGGAGTGCGCGACATCAAGGCTGCGAACCGCCAAACCTGGGCCGGCGAGCGTGTCGGCACGGAGGCGGATGGGCTCTGGCGGGCCCAAGTCCATCTGTCGCTGTTCAATAGCCTGCGATGGGCGCCAAATGTCGTGTATTGGCTGATCTACATCGCAATCTGGGCCGTTCTCGCCGGCGCCGTGGTGGATGGGGCGGTGCAACTGGGAATGCTCGTGGCGGCCGGCCAGTACATGCTTCAACTCGGTGCACCGGTAGGCAACGCCGTCTCCGATTTCTCCCGCATGCAGATGGCGGCCGGCGCCGCTCGACGCGTCTTTGCGTTCCTCGACGCCGGTCCAGCGCCAATGCCTGCGGCAACAACAACCCGACCTCTAGGTGAACGCGGAGAGATTCGCTTCGAGCGTGTGTCGTTCGCCTATGCCGACGGCGAGCCGGTACTGCGCGACGTGAGCTTTCGCGCCAACCCCGGAGAAACCGTTGCGCTGGTCGGTCCGAGCGGCGCGGGCAAGACGTCGCTCACCAGCCTCTTACTCCGGTTCTACGAGCCGACCGGTGGGAGCATCCGCATTGACGGAACCGACATTGCCGGTGTCGATGCTGCCGCGGTTCGGGCGCGCCTTGGTGTGGTGTTCCAGGACACCGTGCTGTTCGACGGCTCGATCGAGCAGAACATCCGGCTTGGGCGTGACGACCTCGCAAGCGAACGAATGATCGAGGCCGCGACGATTGCCAATGCGCACGACTTCATCACCGACACCGAGGATGGCTACGACACGCACATCGGTGAGCGTGGATTGCGCCTGTCGGGCGGGCAGATCCAGCGCGTGGCCATTGCGCGGGCCATCCTGGGCGACCCGCGCATCCTCATCCTCGACGAGGCCACGTCGTCGCTCGATGCCGAGTCCGAACGGCTGGTGCAGGAAGCGCTCGCGCGCGCGGCCGCCGGTCGAACGACCCTCGTCATCGCTCACCGGCTGGCCACCGTGCGCCGCGCGGATTCAATCGTGGTGCTTGACGAGGGCCGGGTGCTGGATACCGGCCGGCACGAAGACCTCTACGAGCGATGTGGTCTTTACCGCCGGCTCTGCGACTTGCAGTTCCTGCAGCCTGACGCCGCCGCGGACTAGACTAAAGGCTTTAGTGGCCGGGTCGGCGCCGATGCGATCAGCCCACGCGGGCCGGCGGACACTCGCCCTGCGACAATCGAGGTAGGGCACTGAGAGCGAGCGCGAGATTCTGATGCAACCGTTGGAATTCGGCAGCCAGAAGCAGCTATTCATCGACGACGTGGTCATCGACGAGGCTGCCGGCGTCACGCGCAATCTGAATCAACCCGCGAAGTACGTGGGCAATCCGGTCATGATCCCGATCTATCCCTGGGAGGGCCGGCTCGAGCTCTTCGGCACGGTGTGGCGCGAGCCAGACGGCCTTTTCCGGATGTGGTACCAGGGCATGGGCGGGATGGGCGTCGCTCGCATGGGCTTGGACCTGCGGGGCACCCAACTCGAGGACCTCAACTTCGACATGAGGAACCTCCAGTACAGCATTTGCTACGCCACCTCGCACGGCGGCATCCACTGGGAGCGGCCCAATCTGGGCCTGGTCGAGCACAACGGCGCCACCGACAACAACATCGTGATCTCGAACGCGGCGTTTGCCAACGTGATCGAGGACACCCGCGACCCGGATCCAAACCGGCGCTACAAGTCGCTGTTCTTCGAGGATCAGGACTGGGTCGCGCTGGGCCCGCTCCACATCGACCAGGGAGTCTCAGTGGCCTTTTCGCCCGACGGGCTGCGCTGGACGAAGCACCCCGGCAATCCCGTTATCACCAGGTCCAGCGACAGCCACACGCTTCTGGGCTGGGACGACCTGCACGGCTGCTACGTGGCGTACTGTCGACCGACGATGCGCGAGGGAAACATGACCCGCCGTATCGGCCGCTGCGTGAGCGACGACTTCGTGAACTGGACCGACCCCGAAGACGTGCTGGCGCCGGATGAGCAAGACCCTCCCGCGGTGGAGTTCTACGGCATGCCGGTGTTCCGCTATCAGGGCCACTACCTGGGCCTGCTGTACGTCTTTCACACACGGCCCGAAGAGCCCATCCAGCGCAACTTCCGCAACTTCGGCCCCATCGACGTCCAGCTCGCCTCAAGTCGGGACGGGATCAATTGGGACCGGGCCGGCGATCGGCAGCCGTTCATTCCCAACGGCCCGCCGGGCAGCATCGACGCCGGCGAGATATTCGTCGCGCGCGGCCCCGTGGCTGTGGACGACGAGCTGTGGTTCTACTACTCGCCCAGCGCAACGGAGCACGGCGTCACCGGACGCAGCGGACCGATCTGCTTGGCCAAGCTGCGGATGGATGGCTTCGTGTCGGTGGACGGCGGCGACGAGACCGGCACGCTGGTCACCACGGCATTCGTTTGCGACGGCGGTCCACTGACCATCAACGCTTCCGCGCGCGGAGGCCTCGTCGGCGTCGCGGTCCTCGACGAGAGCGGCACCCAGCACCGCGGATACTCCCGGCACGAGTGCGCTCTATTCGACGGCGACTCGATCCGCCACCGGATGACCTGGCAGGAGAAGCGCACGCTGGACGAGCTAAAGGGGCAGCACATCCGCCTCAAGTTCTACCTGCGAAACGCAAAGCTCTTCGCCTTCACCGTCGGCGGGGAGTAGCCGTCTACAAGCCGCGCGCCGCTAGTGCGCGGCGGTTTCTACGCGCCCGATTGCTCCGCCAGCAGTTCGAGCGCACGATCGGCGATGGTGGCCACGATTTCGTCGAACGCCGCCGCGCCCATCTCGCGTGAGGCCGTCTCAACCGGATTCAATCCGAGAATGCCCTGCGCCTCCAGGTCCAGATCGGACCGGACCTTGGTCAGGTCTACGAGCTCCGGGTCCACGTGCCAGAGCACGCTGGTTTCCCATTTTGCTGCGTGGTCGAAGGGATACTCCTCGTCGTCGATCGCCGCGTTGTCGGGCAGAATCCAAAGCGCGATACCCGCCGCCTCGGCGGCCGGGCGTGCGCCCCGCTCCAGCGCGGCCAGGTGGTCGGGGTTTCCGTGGCCGGAGATGATGACCACCACGACGAAGCCCTCCTCCGCCAACTGCGCCACGTACTCGTGCGCCAAGGACTCGAGCGTCCCGGCCGAAATCTCAATGGTGTGACCGAAGCCGGCTTGAGGTTTCATCGTCCCGTGTCCGCAGTACAGCGGCGGCAGCGAGATGGCGCCGATGCGGTCGGCCACGGCGTCGGCGAATGCGGCGGCCTTCAGCCCATCGAGTCCAATCGCCGCGTGATAGCCATGCCACTCCAAGGCGCCCCACGGGAGCACCGCGACGGGCACCTTGGCGCGTATGGCCTCGATTTCATCCGGTCGCAAGCGTTCGTATTTCATGGGGCGTCCTCCGGCTCCGGCGGCGGGCCGGGAGCGTATCAGAACTACGGCATGGAACTGCCAAGCGTCGTACTTGCGCGCCGCCGCCGGCGTGCGTAGGTTCGGGGATTCACCGCACCGCCACCACGATTCGAGCGAAGCCATGACCGAGCTGGATCCGGCGATCCTCGACGGCCTGCTGGAATACGACACCCCGACCATCTGCAACGCGATCGAAGAGATGGAGGTGCGCGACCCGGTCGACGGCTACATGGGCTGGGACGTTCGCTGCATGTATCCGGACCTGGGGCGCATGGTGGGCTATGCCGTGACGGCGACGGGCCGCAGCACCGTGCCTGGCTCGCCGCAGAAAGGCGACGGATTTCCCCAGTGGTTCGAGCTGGTGGAGAAATCTCCCAAGCCGGCGGTGCTCGTGCTGAAGGACGTGGGGCCGGACCGCTACCGCTCGGCCCACTGCGGCGACGTGATGGTCACGATTTCGTTGGCCCTAGGAGCAATTGGACTGGTGACCGACGGCGGCGTGCGCGATTTCGAAACCGTGCATGAGCTTGGCTTTCGCTACTTCGCCTCGGGCCTGGTGGCCGCGCACGGCACGCCCGAGATCGTGCAGGCGGGGCTGGACGTCACCATCAGCGGCACGCTCGTGCGCACCGGCGACATCATCCACGCCGATGTGAACGGGGTCGCCGTGCTGCCGCCGGAACATTGCGCCGAGATCCTGGAGCGCTGCCCCGGCGTGCTCGAGATCGAGGAACGACGACGCGCCCTGGCGAACTCGCCCGGATTCAAGGCGGCGGACCTGCGCAACATGCCCTAGTCGCGCTCGACGGTCAGCCTTCCAGCAGACGCCCGCGTATCCGCAAGAACCAGAACACGAAGAACGCCGTAATCAGCAGGATCATCACGGCGGACGCGGCCGAGATGCCGAAGTTGAAGCCGATGAACGCCTCGCGATAGGTCAGCAGCGGCAGCACCATCGTCGTGTCGCCGGGGCCGCCGCCGGTCGTCAGGAACGGCAGGTCCCAGTTGCGGAACGTGTAGATCGTGTCGAGCAGCAGGATCGTGAGGATCGTGGGTCCCATGGCGGGAAGCGTGATGTGGCGAAAGCGCCGCCAGCGCCCGGCACCGTCGACCGAGGCCGCTTCGTAGTGATCCTTGGGAATGCTCTGCAGGCCGGCCAGCCACATAATCATCGTCAGCGGATAGCCGCCCCATCCGTTGGTGGCGATGAGCGCGGGCATGGCCAGCGTGAAGTCGCCAAACCACTCCGGCGGCGGGCAGCACTCCACGATGCCGAGGCTCCGCAGCATGCTGTTGAATCCCCCGCGATGGTCGAGCAGCAGCACCCAGGTGATGGCGACGACCGCCGGGATGATGAGCCAGGGTGTGATGAAGATGGCGCGAAAGAACGTCCGCAGCGACCCGCGCATGCGCGACGTGAGCAGCAATGCCAGGCCGCCGCCCACGATCTGATGAATGATCAGGCTGGCGACTACGAAGATGATCGAGTTCGCGAGCGCGACCCAAAAGAGCTCTTTCTGAAACAGATCGGCGTAGTTCTCGAAACCGACGAACTGTTCCCCGACGCGCGAGAACAAGTCTTGAAACAAGCTCATGTGAATCATGCGGCCCATGGGGAAGACCATCAGGGCCGCCATCACGATCACTGCCGGGGCGACGAACGCATAGGGAAGCAGCGCCCGTCGCATTGACCCGCGACGCTTCGAGACTGCACCGCTCGATGCGCGCGGCGTTGGCGGGGTTACCGGGTCGGCCATGGCGAACGCTAGGTCCTAAGCGCTCTCGCGCGTGGCTCCCTTGGGGGGCGCGGGCTAAAGCCCGCGCCCCCAAGAGCCGCACTCGCTTTGAAAGCGAGCGGACGGCCTAGCCGCTTACCGATTCGTTCCATTCCGTCTCGGTGCGGTCCAGGACCTCCTGATAGGAGGCGGTCCCGTTGATGGCGTCGTGGATGTGCCCAACCAAGATCAGGCGCTCATCGCCCAGGCCCTCGGAGCCTTGCGCGCCCTCAAACGTGGCCCACTTGACCGCCTCGCTGACAAGACCGCTCATCTTGCCCTCCGAGTAGGTGGGCGTCGCGTTCTTGTTCGCGGGAACCTGGTTCCCCAGTCCTGCGAGCAGCGAATTGCCCTCGACGCCGGCGATCCATGCCAGGAAGTCGAAGGTCTCCTGCGGGTGCTCCGTGCGGTCGGCGATGCTGTTGCGCCAGCCGAAGGTGAAGCCGGCCCGCTTGGCGGGGCCCTCCAGCGGCGGACCAACGAAGAAGCTGAGATCTTCGCGCTCCAGATAGCCGTTGAAGTGCGCGGAGTTGTCGTAGAACATGCCGCTCAAGCCCGAGCCGAAGTTCTCGATCAGCGTTTGCTCGGTGCCGTTCAGGCTTCCCGGCGCGACCATGCCTTCCTTGAGCTCCATGTCGAGCACGTAGCTCAGCGCCGCCAGGCCTTCCGAGGTATTGGCCTCGAAGGTGAGGTCGTCGTCGTTCTCAACCTGTCCGCCCGCCTGCCAGATCTGCGGGTACAGGTGGCTGTAGACCTGCGGATTCTCCAGGCTCCAGGCGTGCGAGATGCCGTACTGGCCGGCGTCCGGGTTCGTGATCTGCTTGCCGATCTCGATGTGCTCGTCCCAGTTGTCCGGTGGCCCGTCTACGCCGGCGGCCTCGAACGTACCCTCGTTGTAGTGGGTAAGCCCGGTGATCGTGGACATCGGGACGACGACGATCTCGTTCCCGATCCGGTTCTTGAGCGGCTCGGCGTAGTCCGACCAGTCGAAGTTCGCCGCGTTGGCCATGCTCTCGACTTCGCGAATCATGCCCTGGTCCCAGAAGTCACCGATCTGCCAGAAGCCGATTTGGATGGCGTCCGGCAGGGCTCCGGCGGCGTGCAGGGTGATCATCTTGTCCTGGGCCTGTGAAAAGCCAAGGTTCTGGGGCTCGACCTGGATGTGGGGCATGGCCGCGTGGAAGGCGTCCAAGATCTCTGCGGCCGGGCCCTCTCCGACCTCGGAGAACGCCCAGTTCAGGTACTCGATCGTGACGGTTTCCCGTTCGCCGCCGTCCATGGCGGCCTCGGTCATGGTTTCAGCCTCGTCCTCGCCGCAGGCCGCCAGCAGCGACGCCGTCGCCGCTCCAACGGCTACGCCAAAGCCGGCAGCCATCAGTGAGCGCCGGCTGAATTTGCGTGGACTCATACACACCTCCTGTCGAACATGGTTTCGGGCGCTCGGCCCGCGGTGCCCAGCGCCTCCGTCGATCAGCGTTTCCCGATACGCCACCTCCTCACGTGCACGGCTACTGCTTGACGGCCCCGAGGGTCAGTCCCGACACCAGGTACCGCTGCGCCAGGGCGTAGAGCACGAGCAGCGGAATGCTGGCGATGACGGACGCGGCCAGCATCTGATGCCAGTCCACGTTTTGCTGTCCGATGAGCGTGACGATGCCCAGCGGAATGGTGCGCATGTCGTCGGACACCGTCAGCTGCACGGCAAACAGCAAATCCTGGAACGAGAGAATGAAGGCGAAGACCCCGGTGGCCACGATTCCCGGCAAGGCCAGGGGGCGCATGATCGTCCAGAGCATGCGCAACCGGCCTGCGCCGTCGATGAACGCGGACTCTTCCAGCTCGATCGGAATGGTGGCGAAGTAGGTCGTCAACATGAGGATGGCCAGCGGCAGGGCAAACGCGGCGTAGGTGATGATCAGCGCCAGGTGGGTGTCGTAGAGCCCAAACTGCCGCACCAGCGCAAAAAACGGGATGATCATGGCGACCGGCGGAATCTGCTGCGTGCCCACGACAAAGAACTCCAGCAGTCGTTTGCCGCGAAAGGCAAAGCGCGACATGCCGTAGGCCGCAAGCGCTCCCAGGGTGATTGCAAGCAGGGTGGTAGCGCCGGCCACGAAATAGCTGTTGAGAAAGATTCGAAGCCACAGGCCCTTGCCGAATACCTTGCCATAGGCCTCGAGGGTCGGAGTCGGCGGCAGCCACTCGGCCGGATGCTTGAAGATTTCCCCGTTGGGCCGAATCGAGTTGGTGATCAGCCAGAAAATCGGATACAGCACGACGACGGCGAGGGCGAGAAGAATCAGTCCCCGGATGATGATTTCGAAATGGGACGGCCAGCGGCGCAACGCCCCCCGGCCGGCTGCCGGTGCCCCGCCGGCGCCAGGTTGTCGAGCGACTGCATTGCGGATCATGGTGCACACCCACGATCACCAAAGCTCGCCGCTGAGCCCGGGATCAACCCCCCTGCAGACGGCGCGAGTATACGCCGGGTGCCAACTAGCTGCGAACGAACTGCCCAGAGGCTGAAACTGCGGCCCCGTACAATGCGGACTCGCCGTCCGGCGGACACATCCGAGGAGTTCCACCTTGGCGCGCAGGGTCAGCGTCGGCGTCTTGGGCATTGGGACAGTCGCCGAGCTGTTCTATCTGGAAGCCATCGTCAAGCATGGCGATCGCGCGGAGCTGACAGCGCTTTGCGACGTCGTGCCGGGCCGGGCGCAGGCCGCCGCCGACAAGTGGGGCGCCAGGGCCGCGTTCACCGACCTGGGGGAGATGCTCGCGTCAACCGACGTCGAGGCGGTGCTGGTGCTGACCAAGCACAGCCAGCACTACGCCCACGCCAAGCAGGTGCTCGAAGCCGGTCGGCATCTGGGCATTGAAAAGCCCATTGCGGCGACGTTCGAGCAGGCGACCGAGATCGTGGAATTGGCGGAAGCGCGGGGTCTCAAGCTGGCGGCGGCGCCGGCGATGGCCTTCGAGCCGGTGGCGCGTCGCGCCGAGGCCCTAGTCGCGGGAGGCGCCATCGGCCGGGTGGCCGCGGTGCGCACCCACATGACCGCCAATCCCGCCGACCGGGAAACCGAGTGGCGGCGGATTGGGCCCAACCTGGCCCGGATCGATACGCCGCCAACCGATCAGACGTGGATGTACCAAGCCGGTGAGGGCGGTCCGCTCTTCGACCTGACGCCCTATCAGCTCATTCCGCCCACGCGGCTCCTGGGTCCGATCAAGCGCGTGGGCGCGCTCGCCGGCATCGCCGTTCCGGAGCGAGTTTCCGGGAGCGGACCCACAAGAGGGGAGCGGTTCGCCACGACGGCCCCGGACAACGTCGTGATGCTGCTCGACTGGGGCGACGACCGCTTCGGCACGGTCTATTCGGGATACCTGCCGGCGAACTTCCGCGGGCCGCACACCGAGTACTACGGCGACGCGGGGGTCCTCGCGGTGAACGGCGGCACCGGCGTCGACAACCTCGAGCTCTACCGCACCGTCTCCGGCGGCCGTGAGAGCCGTTGGGAGGCGGTGGGCGAGCCGAACGACGGCTGGGACGTCGTGGAGCGCGCGGGCGCGATCACGCATCTGGTCGATTGCATCGCGGACGATGCCGAGGTGCAGCTCTCCGCCCGCCAGGCGTTGCACATCCTCGAAGTGATCGCCTTGGTGCACGAGTCGAGCGCCAGCGGCCAGTTTCTACCGACGACCACGACGTTCGAGTTGCCGGGGACTATTTCCGCCTAGGCTGTCGGGCCCGGCGACTCGACGCTACGCGCGCGAGTCTTCGTGGACGTAGACCGAGACGTGCTTGGTGCTGGAGGCGTCGAATGGCGACCGGCTCCAATTCGCCCAGCGCGCGTGCAACCGCAGCCCCGCGAGCTGAGCCATCAGGTCGAGCTCCGACGGCCAGGCGTACCGGATCTGAATGGGTCGCATGTCAATTGATCCGTCCGACATGAAGATGACTTGGCTAGTGATGCGCTGGGCCACTGGGTCGTGGCTGGCGGCATCCAGCCGGACGTGATCGAGGCCGACCTCTCCGACGCTGAGCGATCGGTTGCGTTGAAACCGCGCCAGGTCCGGCACGAACGCCTCGATCACGAACGCCCCATCCGGCTTGAGGCGCTCTGCCACGTTGCCGAAGCAGCGCACCTGGTCCGCCTGCTTCAGCAGCACGTAGAACGTGTTGAACACAACGAAGATGAGGTCGAACGGTCCCGGACGACCGACATCGGCGAAGTCGCCCATCGTGACCGGAATGTCCGCGCCGCACGGCTTTTCCCGCAGCTTCGCCACCATGCCTTCCGACAAATCGATGCCCTCGACGGCCACTCCCTCGGCCGCCAGCGGGAGCGCGAAGCGACCGGTTCCGATCCCCAGCTCGAGCGCACGGCCTCCACGAGCGAGGTCGGCGAGAACCGCGATTTCGGACGAATTGGCCGCTGGGTGGATGTCGTCGTAGATCTCGGCCCACTGGTCGCCGTAGATCTCGGCCCACTGGTCGCCGTAGATCGCCGGATCGACTGATTCGTTGGACATAGCTGTTCCCGATTATGCGGCACTCTCGATCGGCGCTACGCCCATGGCGCGCGTCTGCGATGCTTAGTCAAGCGGACCGAGGAGCAGCATCATGTCCACCGATACGCCTCCGCAGCGGCCCGGCGGATCGCCGCCCGTGCTGAGCGACGGTCCGGTCATCGACCTGCTCGGTGGCAACCTCGGCTCGGTCATCCCCCCGAGTGACGCGCCGGCGGCCTACGGGGACCACGTCAGGCGCGGCGGCGTGAACGTGATTCACGTCACCTTGGGGCTCTACGCGCGCGATATCGAGCACCTGCTCGACGACTTCTTCGACGCCTTCAATCTCTGCGAGCAGATGGACCACAAGCTCATGCTCATTGAGCGGATGGCCGACATCCACGCGGCCCATGTCTCGGGAAGACTGGGGCTGATCCTTGGGTTCCAGGGTTTGGACGTTTTCCGTCACAACACCCAGTTCATCCCGATATTTCACCGACTTGGCCTGCGAGTGGCTGCCCTCACCTACAACGAGGTGAACCAGCTGGGCGCGGGCTGTCTCGAGCCGCGAGACGACGGCCTAACCCTCCTAGGGATTCGCATGGTGCGCGAGCTGCGGCGCGCGGGGATCGTGTTGGACCTGTCGCACGCGGGCGTCCGAACGTCGCTGGAGGCCATCGAACGCTACGACGGCCCCGTGATGTTCACGCATTCGAACGCCGACGCCGTCACGCCCAACCCGCGCAACCTGACCGATGATCAAATCCGCGCCGCGGCCGCCACGGGCGGCGTCGTGGGCTTGGCGTCCTATGCCCCGTTCTGCCACCAGGACGACAAGGACACCCTTGACTTGGACGACTTCTTCCGCCACATCGACTACATCTGCGAGCTGGTGGGACCGGAGCACGCGGCCATCGGGTCGGATATCACGCCGCAATCGAAGGTGAAGTGGGAAAACGCCACCAAGCGCATGTACCCGGACATGGTCGGACGCTACGTGCTGGAGACCGAATACGTGGAAGGGCTCCACACCCACGCGGAGTTCCCGGCCATCCGCGAGGGTCTGCGGAAGCGTGGGTATGCGGAGGACGAGATTCGGGGAATCCTGGGAGGAAACGCCGCCCGTGTGCTCGAGCAGATCTGGGGCTAGGCCCCCGACGACAGACGAACCGTAGGCGCAAGGACCGTCCCGTGCTGCTCAACCACGCTCGCGCCCTGGAGTTGATGAGTCTTGACGGCGTCGACGTCCTGGTCCTGACGCAGCCCAACAACTTCCTCTACTTCTCGGGCTTCACTCAGGTCAACTCGTTCTCGTTCATTGATCGCCCGGCCATCTGCCTCTTCTTTGCTGATGCCGCGATCGATCCAGTCGCCATCATTCCGCGCTGGAACTATGAGGCATTCGTCAGGACCAGTTGGATTGGCGACGTCGTGGTCTACGCCGAGCACGCCGCCCCGGGCAGTCGCGCCGAGGCCGGCGGCTGGCGGCGGGCGCTGCGCACCGCGCTTACCGATTGCACCGACGCGCGGTCGGTGGGCGTGGAAGAGAAGGCGATCCCCAAGTGGATCATGGACGAGGTGACGGCGGCCTGCGCCGACCGCGCGGTGCGCGACTGTAGCGAGCTGATCCGGCGCATCCGCGCCGTCAAGACCGCCGACGAACTTGGGCACCTGCACGCGGCGGCGGGAGTCTTGGACGCCGCCACCGCCGACATGCTGGCGGCCGCCCACACCGGGGTCAGTGAGGCCGAGTTGGCGGCTGCGTTTCGAGCCAGCGTCGGGCGGCAGGGCGCGGAAGGCATCAAGAACTTCGTGCTTGGGTTCGGCCGCGAAACGGTCATCACGCACAAGCTGCCCGGAAGCCGCCGACTGGCCGACGGCGACCTGATCCGCTTCGACCTGGGCGCGTTGGTTCACGGCTACCACGCCGACAATGCGCGCTCCCATGTGTGGGGAGCGCCGAGCGCCGCGCAGGAGGGTCTCTACGCGGCCGTGATGAAGGGCCAGACCCAAGGCGAGGCCCTGCTGCGGCCGGGCGTGACCGCGGGCGAGATCTACGCCGCCACGGTGGACGGCCTGCGGCAGTCATTGCCCGATGCGCGCCCGGAGCACGTGGGGCACGGGATCGGCGTGGAGCACCACGAAAGCCCGGCGCTGATCCACGGCAACACGCAGGCGCTGGAACCGAACATGGTCATCAACCTCGAGACCCTCTACCACGACGCCGAGTACGGGGCATTCGCGGTCGAGGACACGTATCTGATCACGGCGGACGGCCACGAGCGATGGACGCATCTGTCCCGAGAGCTGGGCCTGGCGGCGGCCTGACGGTGGGCCGGGTTTTCGGGCATGCGGGCTGGGCGGTCATGCAAGTGGTCCGCAACTTCGGCACGCTTGGCCTCCGGCTGAATCTCCTCTGGTTTCTCGCCGCGCTGCCGTTGCTTCCGGCGGTTGGCGTTCCGGTCGCGATTGCAGTGCAACAAGCCGCAAGCGGCTTCGACTCGCCGCAAACTCCGCTGATTCTGGCCCTCGCACTGCTTGGCGCCACGGTCGCGGCGTGCCTGTCGGCCGGACCCGCGACGATGGCGCTCGTTCAGTCCGCGGCGCGCTTCGTGCAGGGCGACGAGATTGGCATCGCCGATTTCTGGCGGGCCCTGCGGCGCCATTGGCCGCGAGGCTGGCTGGTGCTCTACGCGGACCTCCTGGTGCTCTACGCGCTGGTCTTCGGTTTCTACTTCTACTTGAATTCCGGGCAGCTTCCGTTGCAAGCGCTGGCATTCGTGGCGCTGTACCTGACGCTCGTCTGGGTCGGCGCGCAGGCCTATCTGTTTCCCCTGGTCATTCGGCCCGAGGTATCGCTGCAGCATGCGTTTCTGGGCGCGTTTGCGATGGCTCTCGGTCGCGTCGGGCCGTCCGCCGCGTTCGTGGTGGTCGCCACTGTGGCCATTGGCGTGAGCGTGGCCTTTGTGCTCCCGCTGATGGTCTTGGCGCCGGTTACCCTGGCCTTGGTCGGACATCGAATGGCGCACGACCGGTTTGGCGGGCCGTTAGGCGAAACGCCGGAGACTGAGCCCGGCTATTCACGGCCCGCAGCCGCAGGAGGTAGGCAATGAGTGAATCCACGGCAGTCGAGCTGGTGGCCGACGCGCATGCGATCGTCGGCGAGGGTCCGGTGTGGGACGCCTCCACGGGCCTCCTGGTCTGGGTCGACATCGAGGGCAAGCGCATTCACGAGTTCGACCCGGCAACGGGCACGAACCGGGAGATCGAGGTCCCGCAGTGTCCCGGCGCCGTGGTGCGCCGTGCGTCGGGCGGCTATATGGCCGCAGTGACCAATGGCTTCGCCTCCATCGATCGCGACGGCCGGTTCGAGCTGGTCGTGCCGGTCGAGGCCGACTTGGCCGAGAACCGCATGAACGACGGCAAGTGCGACCCGCAGGGACGGTTCTGGGCCGGCACGACGCGCATGACCCACGACGCCCCGATCGGCGTGCTCCACCGGCTGGACACCGACCTGTCGCTGCATCCCATGGTCGACGAGCTCTGGGTGTCCAATGGGCTCGACTGGACCGACGACGAGCGGCACATGTACTTCATCGATTCGTTTGGGGGGAGCGTGGACGTCTTCGACTTCGACGCCGCAACCGGCGATATCGCCAATCGCCGTCCGCTCATCGATGTGCCGGAGTCATGGGGCACGCCCGACGGCATGACGCTCGACGCCGAGGGCTATCTCTGGGTGGCGTTCTGGGGCAGCAGCCGCGTGCGGCGATTTGATCCAAAGGGCCGGTTGGACCGCGAGATCACGCTGCCCGTCACGCAGGTCACAAGCTGCGCCTTCGGCGGACCTGATCTGCGCGATCTCTACATCACCAGCGGAGCGCGGGGGCTCGACGCCGAGGCGCTCGAGCGCGAGCCGCATGCGGGCGGTCTATTCCGCGCGCGGCCGGGGGTTCAGGGGCGTCCGGCGTTCGAGTTCCGGGGATAACGTCCCGGGGCAGACGCAAGATCGCGTAGGGGCGGTTCGCGAACCGCCCCTGCCAGGCACGCGCGGCCCGTGAAGTGCAGACGCCCGCTCGACGCGCCCCGCTACCCGCCCTTGGCGCCGGCGACGTCCTTGCGCTGGAACAGTATGAAGGCGAGGCCGCCGAGGATGACGATATATCCCAGCATCACCATCGCGGCGGGCAGAGGGTCGGGCATTTCGCCGACGCCCCCCGCGCCAAACGAGAAGTCGCCGAGTTCCAACCAACCGCTGGTCACGCGCCCGAGGACAAAGTTGGAGATTCCCTCAAACCAATCGAAGTTGACCAGGATGCCGACGACGATTGACTCAATGACGTAGTAGCCGACGCCGATTGCAATGCCCATTCCCGACGATGAAGTCAGCACCGACATCAGCACGGCCAATGCCACATACGGCAAATAGGTATAGATGAGCTTGCCGAACGCGATGGCAAAGTCGGACCATTCCCCGGCCCCAGCCAGCTCGCCGCCTTCCAGCGTGAGGGACGCGATCACGCTGGCAACGCCGACGGTTGCCAAAACGGCGGCGCTCAGGCCGGCGCTCGCGAGCATGATCACCAGTGTCTTGGCCGCGAGCAGCTGCCACCTGCCGACCCCCTTCACCAGGACGGTGCGCAGGGTCCCCCAGCCGTATTCGGTTCCGGCTGTCGACGCCGCCAGAATCATCATGAGAATGACGCCGAAGAAGGCCAACGAACTGGCCAAGGCAAATGTGAGGCTGTTGGGAAGCAACAGGGCTTCCCGGATGTCGTTGGAGTCCTCGTTGACGGATTCACAGCGTTCGGCAAACTCCTGCAGGCCCCTGGCGATGTTCTGCTGTTCCTC
The DNA here is from genome assembly GCA_026708035.1 of Chloroflexota bacterium. Taxonomy (NCBI): domain Bacteria; kingdom Bacillati; phylum Chloroflexota; species Chloroflexota bacterium. The sequence goes on from JAPOVQ010000025.1 coordinate 87,733, forward strand.
CCGGGAGAATCGCTCGATGTCGATGGGGATTTCGCCCCCCTCCATGTCGCGAAGATCAGCGCAGGTGAACTCGATCTCGACGGTTTCCCCAGCCGTATCGGTTGCGTCGAACGAAATGCTCGATTGATTGGCGGGCCCTCCGCTTTGGGCGAAGGCGTAGGTGCTCCAGAAGATGAGCTGCGAAATGGCCACGCCGATGATCAGCAGAATCCACGGCATCCGGCGGCGGTGCAGCTTGAACCACTCCCAGCGCGTGAGCCTGAGGACGTGCCCGATCATTGGATCTCACCCGCGACATCACCGGTGACTTCGAGGAAATACTGCTCCAGCGACACTTGGAGCGGCGTGATCTCCGAGATATAGACTCCCGCTCGGCCCAATGCCTCGCTCAACTCAGGCGTTCGGTCGTGCGGCGCCGTCACGATCAGCGCCTCGCCCTCGATCCGCACGTCCTCCACCCAATCCAGCGCCGCGAGAACCTCGACCGCCTTTGCGTCGTCGGATGTCCGCAGGCGGACTTGCTCCTGCGGCTGCAGCAGGTCGCCGACGGCGCCCTGGGCGATCACCTTGCCCTTGGACAGGATGGCGACGCTGTCGCAGATTTGCTCCACCTCGTTGAGCAGGTGGCTGGAGAGCAGCACCGTGCGGTCGGCGCTTCCCAGGCTGCGAATCAGGTCGCGCACTTCCGCCATGCCCGCCGGGTCCATGCCGTTGGTCGGTTCGTCCAGGATCAACAGCTCGGGATTGCCCAGCAGGGTGTAGGCCAAGCCCAGCCGTTGCTTCATGCCCAGCGAGTAGGTCTGGAAGCGGTCGCCCGCGCGGTCGGCCAGCCCGACTTGCTCGAGCAGATCGTCCAGCTCCTTGGGCGAGCCGCGTCCAGAGATGCCCTGGAAATAGGCCAGGTTGCGGCGACCGGAGAGATACGGATAGAAGTACGGCTGCTCGACAATGGCGCCCACGCGATGCAGGGCCTCGGCGTGGCTCGTCCCTGAGCCCAGCAGGCTGAAGCTGCCCGAGGTCGGACGCACCAGGCCCAGCAGCATGCCGATGGTGGTGGTCTTGCCCGACCCGTTGGGCCCAAGGAGACCAAAGATGCGCCCGCGGGGCACTTCCAGCGAGAGTTGGTCCACGGCCAGGATGTGACCGTAGCGCTTCGTCAGGGCATCGGTCTGGATGACGAGGTTGTTCAAGACGGTCCTGTTCGCGTCAACGAGATTTCCCGGAAAGACGCCACATCATACGAGGTCAAGACGAATCCATGTGAAGGAATGCATATGCTGGACGCGGCATCGGTCACCGGCAAGAGTTCGCCCGCCTCAGCGAGCCGGACTCCGCCCTCAGCAGCTACAGCGCGAAGGTGTCGGGGCCGGTTCGGCGCCAGTCGGGGCGGTAGCCCTCTTTGGCGTTGAATCCCATGGACGGGAACACCTGTTGCGGCGTGCGCCACGGCCATGCCTGCCCGCCGATGACGCGGTAGTCGTCGTCCCTGCCGCACAGCCAATAGAACATGTGCGCCACGAAGATTGCCGTGCGGTGGCCGCCGTAGTAGGCGGTGTGAAAGTCGAAGTCGTCTTCCACGATCCAGTCCCGCTGCGGCTCCGCCGAGCGCCAGTAGTTGTATTTCAGCATCCGCCGTCGGCCGGTCGAGGTGGAGACGCCGCGCCGGTGCAGGATGCTCTGGTGGTGGATGCCGATCGTCCCGGCGGGTCCTTCGAGCAGGACGCCTTGCTCCTCGAAGTCGCGCTTGTTGGGTCCGATGTGGGTGCCGGGAAAAACCTCCGTGGGCCCCATCCCGGCGGGCGTGTCCTGAGGAAAGTAGAAGACTTCCAAGAATTTGAGCTCGGGGCCGAAGATGTGATCCGCGTCCTGATGCCAGCCCTGCGCCGGCATGGGGCACTCGGCCAGATGGTGGCTGGTGATCACCGGCAGGCCGACGCCGGCGCCCAGCAGGGATCGCAGCGCGCCCGCGAGCTGCGGATTCAGCAGCACGTGCTCGATGAACCAGTCCTCGAGCAGGATCGAGCTGGGTTCGTGCGAGTCGCGGATGCGCTCCAACTCCTCCAGCGTCAACCCCGGCGGCATCTTGAACGGGTTCAGCGGAATCTTGCCGTCCAAGTAGTCGCAGCATTTCTGGTTGATCTCGTCCGGCACGACGCCCTCGAGGAGCAGGTGCCCGTCGCGGCAAAACTCAAGCACCTGGCTGTCGGTGAGGGTGGGCGCGCAGTCGAACGTGCGGGCTTCGCTGTCGTACTCGACGTTGGATGACATGGGCGACGGTACCCGGTGTGGCCGTGGTGGCCCATTTTATGCAGCTTTGCGGGTGCGCGGAGCCTCCGGCGGCGGCTCGGAGTGAAGCTGTTGGGTGTCCGGCGCCCAACGCCGGACCAAAGCTGCTGCCTAGCCTGGTACCCCCGGTAGGAATCGAACCTACAACCTTCGGATTAAGAGTCCAGAGTCTCGGGTGCTCGGGAGCTTTCCCCGGCGGGGACCAACCCCTGCCACACCTGTAATCCGCTGCGCCGAGTGTCGCGCCAGGGCGCCCAGCGGGGCGCAAAGTGGGCCCAGATGTTGGCAGGACGTTGGCAGCCCGGGTCGCGTGGAGCGCGGAGCGTCCGCTGCAAGGCAGTCTGTCCGCTGGCCCCAACGAGGAAGCGGAGGAAACGTCGCGTCGCTTGGCGACTGGCGGGTGCTGGCTCGCCTGGTCTGGCGGCGGCTCGGCTGCCGGCCGACGCGGAAGGTCTGGCTTGGCAGTTTGCCGCGAGTGGCTGTGCTTCGTCACGGAGGTTGGTGGAGCGGCCAGCAGGCCGGTTGCGTGAGGCTCAGTGCCTGCGGCCGTTCGTCGCACGACGGGTCCGTCGGTGGCCATAGCCAGCAACGGCCTGGCCGCCGATTGGCGAGTTTCCCTTAGGGCGGCGTTGCTCGGCCGAGCGCGTCGTAGCCCCAGCAGACCACGGCGCCGTCGGTGGTCACGCCGCAGGTGTGCCCAATCCCCGCGCTGACGGCGACGAATTCTCCGTCCGGCGGCGTGGCCTGGCCGGCGGCGTACTTGGGTGCTTCTTCGTCGGGACCGGCGCGGTCAGGCGCGAGGGAACCACCGCTTCGATCCACCCTGGCGGTGCTGAGGAGATCAACGTTGGAACCCCAACAGGCCACGGAGCCGTCGGCTCTGACCCCGCAGGTGTGCACCCCACCGGCGCTGACCGAGTCGAACTTCCCCGTGGGCGGTGCGGATTCGCCGAATTCGTTACGTCCCCAGCATGCGACCGTACCTTCCGCTCTCACTCCACAGGTATGCGACCCGCCGGCGCTGACGGAGGCGAACTCCCCCGCGGGCGGCGTGGCTTGCCCGTGGTCGTCATTGCCCCAGCAGACGACCAGACCGTTAGTCGTGATACCGCAGGTGTGCACCCCGCCGGCGCTGACGGAGGCAAACGCTCCGTCGGGCGGCGTGCTCTGGCCAAACTTGTCATTGCCGCGGCAGGCGGTGCTGCCATCGGTTCTCACCCCACATGTGTGCGTTCCGCCAGCGCTGACGGCCGCGAATTGCCCCCAGGCCGAAAAATTACGATTGCCCCAGCAGACGACGCTCCCGCCGGTCTTGACTCCGCAGGTGTGTGTCCACCCGGCGCTTACGGAGATGAACTTGTCCCTGGGTGGCTTGGATCGGGCCCAGGGCTCGAATCGGTCGTATCCCCAGCAGACGACGGAACGGTCGGCCTTTACGCCACAGGTGTGCACGCTCCCGGCACTCACGGAATCGAACTTCACCCCAGGCCGGCTAGAGCGGGTCGATGACGGCTGGTTCTCGGATGGCGAGGTGTCGTTTTCGGCGGCCACAGCGCGGCGGTCCGCGACGGTCGCAGAGGTATCACCGGAGCTGCCGTTGCCACAGGCGGGTAGAGCGCAGGCGATGAAAAGCGTGGTTAGAGCAAGAGTCCAAACCGGCCGGCGCCACCGCCGACGGCTAGGTGGCCTGTTCACTGACGGCGCCGGCGAACTCAATGAGATGAGCACTAGCGCGGTGCGACGAAGCGTCACTGCGACGGCCTCCTGCCGAAATTTTCGCACGTTGATCTGCGCCCGGGTCCGAGATTCTCGTGAAATGTCGATACCATCACGATCTCTCCAGATCGATTAGTCTGCTCCATATCATCTCCGTGCGGATGTGCGCGGATCTGCGCGCCTTGAGCCAGGTCCGTGGGTGCCCGCGACTTCCAACTAACCACAAGCGGACAGTGGGCGAAGCGGCTTGCGAAACCTATCGGTGCGGCCGATTCCGGAAAAAGGCTGGCGGCCCGAGTGCCGCCGGCGCCATCCGACGGGCCAGGCAAGACCGCGTCATCCGGCGTTGACGGCGGGCCAGCCCGGTGACAGTATTCCCGCACATCGATCCATTCGTGAGTGAATCTTCCTATTGAAAGCTGAGGCCTCATTCGCAGGCGAGATGCGCTTCTCCCTGAGGCAGTCGCGATTCGGGGACCGGAGACGCTGACCGACCATCTGGTTTGGGCCGCACGCCGGAAGAGGTTCCGCGCGCGTGACTACGCCCAACGGGCTGGTGCCGAATGGTGTTGGCGACCGAATCCTGAGAAAACCGGGCGACCTACCCGAGTTGCGGCCCGCTTCCGATACCAGACATCGGCACCACCGTTCGATTCGGGAATGGATTTGCGGGCCGCCCGCCTGAAAACTCCTCAGCTGTCTTATCGCCAGCTCACTGGATTGACGCGCACGGGACTGGGGGAGAGTCGGTGCGAAAGACTTTAGCCGACTCGGGCTGCCGGATTGCACGTGCATAGCGTCAAGTCGGCGCTGCTTGGCATGGAATCGGCGCCCTGCCGCATGCTGGCATCCGCCCGCCGATGGTCTATGGGACACGTCGGATGGGTCGCGCTTCCGGGTGTCACCCTGATTCTCGCCATTGCGGGCTGTGATGGCTCCGAGCCGACCGGGGAAGCTCCGCCCGTCCCCACGACCGCCGCGCACGTGGACACGGCGGCGGTCGTGGCCGTCGGCACGCCGACCCGGACGGTGTCGCCCATACCAACACCCGATACAGCGGCCCCGACCGAGTCGCCCACGCCCGGTCCCAACCCTGACCGGAAAGTCCTGGTCGCGCTCTATCACGCGACGGACGGCCCAAATTGGCGCAAGAGCGCCAACTGGCTCAGCGAGACGCCCTTGGATGAGTGGCACGGCGTCACCACGGACGCCGATGGCCGGGTCACGGACTTGCGGCTCTTCCAGAACTGGCTACGCGGTGAAATCCCGCCCGAAATAGGACGCCTTACTCGGCTGCGCTGGCTCTCTCTTGTAGACAATGAATTGCGGGGAGCCATACCACCTGAGCTGAGCCGTCTTGCCAGCTTGGAGTATCTATGGCTCGACCACAACGAGCTCACGGGGGCGCTGCCACCCGAGCTGGGCGAGCTTCCCAAACTGAGAGTGCTGAGTGCACTTGGCAATGGCCTGACTGGACCGATTCCGCCGGAATTCGGCAGCCTTGCCAATCTGGACGCCCTGGATCTGCGGGGCAACGGGCTGAGTGGGGCGATTCCGCCCGACCTCGGCAAGCTCGCCCGGCTCTCGGAGCTGAACCTCGGGTATAACCAACTCAGCGGGCCGATCCCGCCCGAGCTCGGCGAACTCGCCCGGCTCGCGGAGCTGGATCTCGCGCACAACCAGCTCAGCGGGCCAATCCCGCCGGAACTCGGCCGCCTCGCGAACCTGCAACAGCTGGACCTCTCGGGCAACCGGCTCAGTGGAGAGATCCCAGGCGAATTGGGCAGCCTCGGAAAGCTGACCTGGCTGTACCTCAACGGCGGCAATCGGTTCACGGGGTGCGTCCTCAAGGAAATCCGGGACATTCCGGGCGACGCTGCCAAAGTCAATTTGCCAGTGTGCCTGGACAGCATCAGCCCGCGCCCCACTCCGGCAGCGACGCCCACGCTCGCCCCACCACCGGTCGCCTCGGTGACGTCGGCGCCGGCCCCTGCCCCGGGCGTCGCCGAGGACCGAGAGGCGCTCATCGCGTTCTACCACGCAACCGACGGACCGAACTGGGTCGACAACACCAACTGGCTGAGCGATGCGCCGCTCGGCGAATGGCGCGGGGTCACGACCGACTCGGAGGGCCGGGTCACGGAAATAGAGCTCGGGAGTAGTCGCTTGAGCGGCGAACTTCCCCCCGAGCTCGGCCGTCTTGCCAAGTTGGAACGGCTGACCCTCCCCGGCAACCAGCTGAGCGGAGCGATTCCGCCGGCACTGGCTCGGCTCTCCAACCTCAAGTCCCTGAGTCTTGCCGTCAACGGGCTCCGTGGGCCGATCCCTCCCTCGCTTCGCCACCTGGTGGCGTTGGAAGTGTTGCTCCTCGGCGGCAACAGTCTCGTTGGGGAAATTCCACCCGAGCTAAGTCAGCTGTCCAACATGAAGGCTGTGAGCCTGGCGGGCAATCAGCTGATTGGGCCGATCCCGCCGTCGTTGGGCCGCCTTGCTGACCTGCGAGTGTTGAAACTCGACGGCAACCGGCTACGCGGAGCGATACCCCCCGAACTGGGCCAACTCTCGAAATTGCGGGAACTGACCCTTTCGGGAAATCAGCTGGATGGCGCGATCCCTGCCGCGCTGGGTCGCCTCGCCGAGTTGGAAGCGCTGGTGCTGAGCGGCAACAACCTGAGCGGGGCTATTCCACCCTTCCTCGGCCAGCTCACCAACCTTGTCGTGCTGAGTCTCGCGTTCAACAATCTCAGTGGGGCAATTCCGCCGGAGTTGGGCGGCCTCTTCAAGCTGTGGTCGCTGGATCTCCGGAGCAATCGGCTCGACGGATCGATCCCCCAGGAGTTGGATGGCCTGGAAATGCTGTCGAAGCTGCTTCTTGGCCAAGGCAACAACTTCACGGGCTGCATCCCCGCGGGACTGCGCGATGTATCCCGCAACGACCTCGTCGCGCTCGCCCTGCCATTCTGTAGCGCCACCGAGGTCTCAGGCATCGAGGCGGCGCGGCCCGCGATCGTCTCCGACCGCGACGTCCTCGTTGCGCTCTTCCACGCAACCGACGGGCCGAACTGGGTCCGCATCACGAAATGGCTGACCGACGCGCCGCTCGGCGAGTGGCATGGGGTCACGACGGATTCAACCGGTGCGGTCACGGCGCTGCGGCTCAACGACAACCAGTTGAAGGGGGAGATCCCCCCGGAGCTCGGCCTTCTCTCCGCGCTCGAGGAGCTGTCGCTCGGCCAGGATCGGCTATATGGAGCGACACCAACCGAGTCGGTCGGCTTCCATGAGTCGATATCAGGCGGGCCGGGCACGAGCCGACTGAGTGGGCCAATCCCGACCGAGCTGGGCCAGCTGGTCAACCTGCAGCGGCTGAATCTTTCGGGCAACCAGCTCAGCGGGCCAATCCCGACCGAGCTGGGACAGCTGAACAACCTGCGGGGACTCTACCTCGACGAAAACCAGTTAAGCGGGGCGATCCCGCCGGAGCTTGGCCTCCTGGTCAACCTGACGACGCTGTCGCTTGGCGCGAATCAGTTCAGTGGCCAGATCCCATCGGAGCTCGGAAACCTCTCCAAGCTCCGGACTCTGGGCCTATATCGGAACCAGCTTAGTGGGGGAATTCCGTCGGAACTCGGCCGTCTCTCCGCACTCGAGGTGCTTTCGATCAGTCAAAACCAGTTAGACGGAAAGATGCCATCCGAGTTGGGCGGCCTCACGAACCTGCGAGAGTTGAGACTCTATGAAAACCAGTTGGACGGCGCGATCCCGCCGGAGCTGGGTCAGCTGGTCAGCCTGCAGTGGCTTTTCCTGGGCGAGAACCAGCTGAGCGGGACAATCCCGTCGGAGTTTGGCCTCCTTATCAACCTGACGACGCTGTCGCTCTCTGGAAACCGGCTCAGCGGCCAGATCCCACCGGAGCTCCGAGGTCTCTCTAATCTCCGACGGCTGGGCCTTTCGTCGAACCAGCTCAGCGGGGAGATTCCGTCGGAACTCGGCCGTCTCTCCGCACTTGAGGCGCTTTCGCTCAGCGACAACCAACTGGATGGAGAGATTCCATCCGAGCTGGGCGGCCTCGCCAACCTGGAAATGCTCGAACTCAACACGAATCAACTGAGCGGGCCAATCCCGTCCGAGCTGGGCCAGTTGGTCAACCTGTCGGCGCTTGTCCTGGGCGCGAACCAACTGACCGGGCCAATCCCGACCGAGTTGGGCCAGTTGGTCAACCTGTCGGCGCTTGTCCTGGGCGCGAACCAGTTGAGCGGGGCGATCCCGCCCGACTTGGGCGGCCTGAGCCGCCTTCGTTATCTCGATCTCTCGGAGAATCAACTGACTGGGGAGATTCCGACAGCGTTGGGCAACCTGGACCTAACGAATCTGCGCCTCGGCGGCAACGACCAGCTGACCGGTTGCATCCCCGGTGGGCTTCGGGATGTCTTTTTCATCGACTTTGCCGAACTCGGACTGCCGTTCTGCGCGGATAGCTGAGGCCGGGGACATCCCGCGTCGGCCGGGTTTTCATGCCGCGTGTCGCGCGGCCCGGCAATGCCGGTCGAGTTGGTCGGGGGCCACGCGTCGCGACCGCACGCCGCGCCCAATGAAGCTGGTCTGCTGGAACCTGGCCCACCCTCGAAAGTCATGGAAACCGCTGGTCCAGATGGACGAAGGGACCGCGGTGGCGGCGAAATGGCAAAGGTCGGACCGGATGCTGCCGGAGCCATCCCGCGGCCCGGTTAAGCCCGCGTCGTCCGGCGGAACCGCCCTGTTGCGCGATCGGTCGACTCGCAAGCTCGCGGTGTTGCCGAACCGAGCCTAGTAGCGTCGCGGCGGGCGCAACCAAGGCCAGACCGCAGGGAGGACCGCCAACGAGAGCTGAGCCGCGGCGGCCGACGCTGACAGCGAGCCGGTAACGTGAAAATATCCCCGTACCTCAATCACTTCATGAATAATCCTTCGTAACAGAACTAGTGACGTCGCGGCAGGTGCAACTAAATTCAGACCTGGAGGGAGGACTGACAACGAGAACCGAGCCGGGATCGTCGACGTTGACAGCAGGCGAGCAGAGTGACAGTATCCACGCACTTCGGTCGATTTATGAATAATTCTTCGTAACGGAAGCTGAGGCGGGATCCGTGAGTGGGCTGCACCGATTGAGTTCACGAAAGGCGAGGCCAAGGTCCGAATCCAGACCTGAACGGGCTGGGGCCGGCTCAATTTGACGGCGCCTGGTTTCACGGACTGTCGATCCGCGTCGATATTCCCGAGGGCGTTCGCGCCATCGGAAATCCCGCGATCTGACGCCGGCTGATGGCGTCCCCGGCGGCAATGATCACCGAGCTGCGGCGCCAGCCGCGATGGCTGCGGGTGGCCAGTGCCGTGCTGACGGTGCTGTTCCTGCTGACCTTTGCCGTCACGAGCTATGGACCACTGGTGATGGCGCAGGAGGGCGGCGAAGAGGCGGGAGTCCGGCCTCGCGACGATGCGCCGTCCGGGTGTTACCGGGAGCCGGACGCGGGAAACATCATCGTCTGTCCGTCGGTGGACATCAGAGTCTCAGATTCCGCGATCGACATTGGCGGCTCCACCACCCTCAGCTGGAGCAGCACCTGGACGACCAGACGCTCCATCAACCAGGGAATCGGGAGCGTTGATCCCAACGACAGCCGCACCATCCGCCCCACCAGCAATACGCAATACACGATCACGGCCTATAGCCCGGCCGGTTCGCACACGGACAGCGTCTCGGTCACGGTCCGACAGCTTCCACCGGCCCCATCGGGATTCAGCGCGGAGGCGATCAGCGATAGCCAAATCAAGCTGACATGGAGCGACGTGCGCAGCGTTGAGGTCTACCACGTGAAGGGCCGAAGCAGCAGCATCACCAGCACTGAGCTAACGGTGGGAGGGCTTGCATGCAACACCAAGTACGACTTCAAAGTGCGGGCGCACGGGGACGGGTCGACCTGGGCGAATAAGTGGGGCCCATATGCCGAAACATCGGGGACGACCGCGGCCTGCCCTACCCCGACCCCAACGCCAGCGCCGACCGCAACGCCAACCGCAACGCCAACAGAACCGCCAACCGGAGGCCCGACTCTCGACAAGCCGCCCGCACCGTCCGGATTCAGCGCAAGCGCCGGAGGCAGGACCAGCATCAATCTGAATTGGAGCTCTCGGAGCGGCATCAGTAGATATGAGGTAGAGCACCGCAAGAGCGACATCTCGGGTTCAAGCACCAGCTATAGGGTGTCGGGCCTGACATGCAACACGTCGTACAGCTTCAAGCTGCGGGCGCGCGGCGACGGATCGACGTACGCGCCTAGTTGGAGCGCGTGGGCCTCCGCCTCGGCGACCACCAACGCGTGCGACTCGCAGTTGGCGGGGAGCATCGCGATTACCTCCGGTAAGCCAACGCACCTGACGCCCCCAAATCCGGACTGCACCAACATTACCTGGACCACTACCGATGCCGAGTCAGCAAGCGTTGATTCCAAGATCAAGACAACGTCGAGTGCGGTTACAAGCACCAATATCAGCACGAGTCTCAATGGGACTGACGAAGAAGTCTGTCCTGAGCGAACCACCACGTACACGCTCACCGCATCCAAGGGGAGTCAAACAATCACTGCCCAAGTGGATGTAACTGTATCTAATGGACATGTCGAGGTGAACCCATCGGAGATCTATGTTGGTAACCGTGCGATCGTAAGCTGGTGGACCAGTGCCCTCAACAACCCGTCCATTGGCCTCGATACAGGAGACCCTAACATCGGCGCTATCGAGGTTGTCGGGAGCCGGCGAGTCTGTCCCACCGCCACAACCAAGTACACCCTCACGGGTAGCAGCCAAGTCGCTGCTAGTAGCAGCCAGGCTGGCGGTAGCAGCCAGGCTCGATCGACAGCTGCGGGCAACGCGGCAGCTGCTTCGACGACCAGCGTTTCAAAGAGTGCCACGCTGACGGTTCATGCATCGTGTTCAGACAAGCCAGGCGACCTGTGCGAGGTTCAAGCACTAACGGTCTCGCTCGGCAACGGCGATCCTGGATCGGCCGATGGTCCGGATACGTTGGTGGCAAAATGGACTGGGCCCGCATTGCCGCTCGGAGGCGGAAAAGGATACTTTGTTCAGTACAAACGCAAAGGCCAAACGTTCCAATCAAGTGGCCATCCGTCCGGTTCCGGCACCTTATCTTGGCCAATCGCTACCACCAGTACAGCACAGCAAGCGCCGCTGAGGGAATTCAGAATTCCTGAGTCGCAGCTAACCGGCGGAACTGAATATCTCATTCGAGTCGCGACTTGCCAAACTCACGCGAATCCACTCAATTGTGGCCCGTGGCGGACGACTAGCACCATAATAGCTGCCGAGTGCGATACGCATAATTTTGTAGTTGACAAAGATCGTCTAAAGCCAGACGGTGCCACCGTGATTGAAGACGAGCTTTGGAGTAAAATCGAAGAATATTTGTCATTGCTTGGCATTCTCGACGACGTATTTGGACGCACGGCTGGGCCACCGGACCCTTGGCATGTAACATCCATCACTCATTTCTGTTTCAATGGCACAAATATAGTCGGCGACGTGGCATTCGAGATTCCGGCTGATTCTGGAGGCCACAGGATACTCAAAGGTAAAAGCGGGTCGTGGACAGACTACATCTATAAGATCGGCTCGCGTGAAATTGTCTCGTCAATCGCGTCTGAAAACCCGAAACTGCACAAAGATAGTCTTACGTTCCACTATAGATTTGCGACTTCTGCATTTTCGATTTCTTGTGCTGAAGGCCCTGGGAATTTCACGGAAGATTTTGAATTTGGTGGTACTCCCGAGGGATGCAACTGGTCGTTAGTAAATACCGATGACAGTAATCGTGTGGGGGTGATCGAAAAATATCAACAAGGGTCCGGGAAAAAGTGTGGGCGCGTGTCCATGCTACCTCCTCACTTTGTGGTAGGTGCGGATGAATCTACATGGTATTGCGATCGCAGCAATTCGGAATCTGCTAGTGCGACGGCGGATGCATCGCAAAACAGCCGGGTGCCAATCGATCACGTGGATGAATCTGAGTCGCGAAATCCCAGGGCGGCTCGGTCCGCCCAGGGCGTTGTCGCTCAACGGGCGGAGGAACAGAGGGTGAGAGAGCGGCTCAAATCCTTGGGCGAAGAGCTCAATCTGGGTGCGCGGCAGAGGCTGACATGGGTATCGTCTGGCGGAGGCTTTGATATCTATCGAAGTGGCCGTGATTGGTCATTTGTGAAAATTGGAGACTGCCTACAACAGGACAGGGTGAATCCATTCTTTGTCCAGGTGACACCTAGCGACGTCAGCGATCTTCCGGCAGGTCGGCGGTCGATAGGATACGAAGTGACTGAATTCACGTTGAATCAACGTGGTGCCGTCGATAATGATACGTGTTATACGATGGTTAGGGTCCCGGAATATGATATTGGCAAAATATCTATAGGCCAATTTGGGGCGGGTAGCCGTGCGAAAACATGGGAAGTCGGCTATGTATCTGGCAATGCAATTCCGGAATTTTCTGAAGATGTGTATACATTCGAGGTTATCGCGATCGCCGCCGCTGGTACCGTAGTTGGGGCATTGGAGGCGTCTGACGTGGACGGCGATTCGGTGAGCTATGCAATCACCCATGGCAATGACGCCGGAAAACTCGCGATCAATGCAACCTCAGGCGCATTGTCGGTAGCCGGGTCGCTTGCAGGGGGCTCAGCGTCGGTCTACGAGTTGACGGTTGCAGCGAGCGATGCGTCCGGCGGCATGAGCTCAGTCGGTGTGACGGTGAAGCTGATTGGGCCAGACTGTGGCAATGGCACGGTGATACCGAATCCGGAGAGCAATCAGGCGTTGGTAGCGGACTGCCGCGTCCTGAGCGCGGCGAAAGCGCTTCTGGAAGGCGCGAGCGGTGACGCCCTCGACTGGAGCGCTGCGACTGCGATCACCCAGCGGGAGGGGGTCACAACCGGTGGCACGCCAAGTCGCGTGACGGGGCTCGACCTCTCGAGCAAGAAGCTTGCCGGGACCATCCCGGCCGCGCTTGGGACGCTGACCGCGCTGACGACGTTGGACCTGAGTTCCAACAAACTCGCGGGGACGATTCCTGCCGAGCTAGGAAGTCTCGCTCGTCTGAGCACTCTGGGTCTCAGCGGAAATCAGTTCAGCGGATGCGTCCCGACCGCCTTGCGCAGCCTGGGGACGGCGATTGACGGTCGCAGCGGATCGCAGGATCTCGCCCAACTATCGTTGCCCTACTGCGACGCGACCGCACCGGCGCCAACAAGCCTGAGCGCCTCGTCTCCAACCGAGACTGGTGTCACCTTGACGTGGGTGGGTGCCGCAAATGATGTGACCCCGACCTATCGCGTCGACTACCGCGTCTCCGGTTCGAATGCGGAGTGGCTGATCGACGCCTTCGACCTCAGCGCCGTGACCCATGAGGTTGACGGCTTGGTCTGTGGAACCTCGTATGAGTTTCGGGTGAGCGCCTTCGGCGATGGGACGTCGACCGTGCTTGCGTGGGGCGAGCCGTCGACATCCTTGACCACGGACACGAGCGCTTGCACGCCGCCCACGTTCGGGGCCGAGAGCTACACCTTCACGGTGAGGGAGCGCGCGGCGATAGGCGCCGTGGTGGGCACGGTCTCGGCGACGGACGCCGATCCGGTGACCTATGCAATCACTGCCGGGAATGAGGCGGGAACATTCGCGATCAACGAGACCAGCGGGTCTATCACGCTCGCGGCGGCGTTGGACTACGACACGACCTCTCGCTATGCCCTGACGGTTTCGGCGACCGATGCGGCCGGCGGCGCCGCGGCGGTGCCGGTGACGATTACGGTGACCGAATTCGACGGCGAGTACGACGCAGACGACGACGGGCTGATAGAGGTGAGGAGTCTGGCGCAGCTTCACGCCATCCGCTGGGATCTGGATGGTGACGGGACCTCCACCCACCCGAGGTTCGCGCTGGCCTTCAACGACGCCCTGACCGGGATGGGCTGTCCCACCACCGGCTGCGTCGGCTATGAGTTGATCGCGGACCTGGACTTCGACACGAACGGCAATGGCGCGGTGGATGTGGCCGACGCCTACTGGAACGACGGGGCGGGGTGGGTGCCCATTGGCACCGGCCACCCGGGATTCACGGCGACGTTCGAGGGGAACGGGCACACGATCGCCAACCTGCGGATTGCGCGGGCGTCCACGAACGACGTGGGGCTGTTTGGCCGCATCGGCACGGGGAGCGTGATCCGCAATGTCGGGCTGCGGGCGGTGGACGTTGCGGGGCGGGAAGACACCGGGAGCCTGGTGGGCGAGAACTACCGGGGAAGGATCCAGGCCAGCTATGCGACCGGCGCGGTGGCGGCTCGCGGCAGCAACAGCGGGGGGCTGGTGGGGCGGAACAGCGGCACGATCGAGACGAGCTATGCCCGGGTCGCCGTGGCGGGTGTGAGATTCACGGGCGGCTTGGTGGGCGAGAACGCGGGCACGATCCAAGCGAGCTATGCAACGGGCGCGGTCAGGGGCACGGACGACGTTGGAGGCCTGGCGGGGCGGATTGGGGGATCGGTCACCGCGAGCTATTCGACCGGCACGGTGACCGGCAACAGCCGCGTCGGCGGCCTGGTTGGTGATCGCACGAGCAGAGTGACGGCGGGCTACTGGGACACGGCGACGAGCGGGCAGAGCCGGAGCGGCGGGGGCGTGGCCAAGACCACGAGCGAGCTGCAGACGCCCACCGCTTACGCCGGCATCTACGCGGACTGGAACCTGGACCTGGACGGGGAGACGGGCGGGGAGAACCCGTGGCACTTCGGGACAACGAGCCAGTACCCCGCGCTGCAGGTGGACTTCGACGGTGACGGCACGGCGAGTTGGGCCGAGTTTGGCGAGCAGCGCCCGGCGCCCGACGCGTCGCGGGTGGACTACGACGCGGATGACGACGGGTTGATCGAGGTGGCGAACCTGGCGCAGCTCAACGCGATCCGTTGGGACCCGGACGGCAATGGGTTCGCCACCGATCCCGGCTACGCGGCGGCGTTCCCGCGCGCGCCGCCGGGCATGGGCTGCGCGACCAATTGCACGGGCTATGAGCTGACGGCGGACCTGGACTTCGACACCAACGGCAACGGCCTGGTCGACCTCAATGAAGCCTACTGGAACGACGGGGCGGGTTGGGAGCCAATCGGCGCCTCCCGCCCGAGATTCGCCGCGACATTCGAAGGCAACGGGCACGTGATCGCCAACTTGCGGATCGCGCGGGCGTCGACCAACGACGTGGGGCTGTTCGGCTTTGTTGACCGGATCGGCGTGGTGCGCAACGTCGGGCTCGTCGGGATCGACGTGCGCGGGAACAGCGATGTCGGCGGATTGGTGGGGGAGAACGCCGGCACGATCCAAGCCAGCTACGCGACGGGCGCGGTGGTGGCGGGGGGCGCGAACAGCGGCGGCCTCGCGGGGCGGAGCTACGGCACGATCCAGACCAGCTATGCCCGGGTCGCGGTGACGGGCACGGACGACGTTGGCGGCTTGGTGGGCGAGAACGCGGGCGCGATCCAAGCGAGCTACGCGACGGGCGCGGTCGGGGGCACCCGTAACGTTGGCGGCCTGGTGGGAGAAAAGACGGGCAGCGGAACGATCAGCGCCAGCTACGCGACGGGGGCGGTGACGGGCGACCACGGGACTGGGGGACTGATCGGGACGAACACGAGCGCGATCACGGCGAGCTACTGGGACACGGCGACGAGCGGGCAGAGCCGGATCGGTGGGGGCGAAGGAAAGACGACGAGCGAGCTGCAGACGCCGACGGGGTACAGCGGCATCTACGCGGCCTGGAACGTGGACCTGGACGGGGAGACGGGCGGAGAGGACCCGTGGCAGTTCGGGACGACGAGCCAGTATCCCGCGCTGCAGGTGGACTTCAACGGCGACGGGACGGTGAGTTGGACGGAGTTTGGGGACCAGCGCCCGGCGCCGAATACCGCCCAAGTCGACTACGACGCGGACGACGACGGCTTGATCGAGGTGGGGAACCTGGCGCAGCTGCATGCGATCCGGTGGGACCTGGACGGCAATGGATTCGCGACGGAGGCGGGCTATGCCGCGGCGTTCCCGCGGGCGCCGCCGGGGATGGGCTGCGCCACCGGCTGCACGGGGTATGAGTTGATCGCGGACCTGGACTTCGACACGAACGGCAACGGCGTGGTGGATGTTGCCGACGCCTACTGGAACGACGGCGCGGGGTGGGTGCCCATTGGCACCGGCCCCCCGGGATTCACGGCGACGTTCGAGGGCAACGGGCACACGATCGCCAAACTGCGGATCGTGCGGGCGTCCACGGACGAGGTAGGGCTGTTCGGGCGCATTGGCAGGGAGAGCGTGATTCGTCGCGTGGGGCTGCGGGCGGTCGACGTCACGGGGCGGGATGAGACCGGGGCCCTGGTGGGCGAGAACGACCGAGGGACGATCCAAGCGAGCTACGTGACGGGGCGCGTGGCGGGGCGGACGCGGGTCGGCGGGATGGTGGGGAAGATCCACCAGGGCGCGATAAGCGCCAGCTACGCGGCGAGCGCGGTGACGGGCAGCGACTGGGACATCGGCGGGCTGGTGGGGCGCAATGACCGGGGCACGATCAGCGCCAGCTACGCGACGGGGGCGGTGACGAACCAGCATCGGGTGGCGGGGCTGGTGGGCATGAACAGCGGCGGGACGATCACGGCGAGCTACGCGACGGGGGTGGTCCGCGGCGAGCGCAACCTGGGCGGCCTGGTGGGCGAAAGCAGCGGGACGATCACGGCGAGCTACTGGGACACGGCGACGAGCGGGCAAAGCCGGAGCCGTGGGGGTGTGGGCCAGACGACGAGCGCGTTGCAGACGCCGACGGGATACAGCGGCATCTACGCGGCCTGGAACGTGGATCTGGATGGGGAGACGGGCGGGGACGACCCGTGGCAGTTCGGGACGACGAGCCAGTATCCCGCGCTGCAGGTGGACTTCAACGGCGACGGGACGGTGAGTTGGACGGAGTTTGGGGACCAGCGCCCGGCGCCGAATACCGCCCAAGTCGACTACGACGCGGACGACGACGGCTTGATCGAGGTGGGGAACCTGGCGCAGCTGCATGCGATCCGGTGGGACCTGGACGGCAATGGATTCGCGACGGAGGCGGGCTATGCCGCGGCGTTCCCGCGGGCGCCGCCGGGGATGGGCTGCGCCACCGGCTGCACGGGGTATGAGTTGATCGCGGACCTGGACTTCGACACGAACGGCAACGGCGTGGTGGATGTTGCCGACGCCTACTGGAACGACGGCGCGGGGTGGGTGCCCATTGGCACCGGCCCCCCGGGATTCACGGCGACGTTCGAGGGCAACGGGCACACGATCGCCAAACTGCGGATCGTGCGGGCGTCCACGGACGAGGTAGGGCTGTTCGGGCGCATTGGCAGGGAGAGCGTGATTCGTCGCGTGGGGCTGCGGGCGGTCGACGTCACGGGGCGACCTATGTCGGGGGGCTGGTGGGGGAGAACCTGGGCACTATCCGGGCCAGCTACACGTCGGGCGCGGTGGCGGCGCGAGGGATCAACAGCGGCGGGCTGGTGGGGCGGAACACCGGCACGATCCAGACGAGCTATGCCCGGGTCGCCGTGACGGGCGCCCACTTCACGGGCGGATTGGTGGGCGAGCACTTCCGGGGCGCGATCCAAGCCAGCTATGCGACGGGCACGGTTACGGGCACAAACAACGTTGGGGGCCTGGTGGGTCGGATCGCGCGAACGGTCGACACCAGCTACGCGACGGGGGCGGTGACGGGCGACAGTACCTATGGAGGGCTGACCGGGGCGCACACGAGCGCGGTGACGGCGAGCTACTGGGACACGGCGACGAGCGGCCAGAGCCGGAGCGGCGGGGGCGTGGGTAAGACGACGAGCGAGTTGCAGACGCCCACGGGGTACACGGGCATCTACGCGGACTGGAACGTGGACCTCGACGGGGTGACGGGCGGCGAGGACCCGTGGCAGTTCGGCAGCAGCAGCCAGTACCCGGTGCTGCAAGTCGACTTCGACGGCGACGGGACGGCCACCTGGACCGAGTTTGGCGATCAGCGGCCCTTGCCAGGCGCACCGGTGAGTTTCAGCGGCACCGCTGGAAACACACGGGCAGTGCTCGCTTGGATGCCACCACCCGCGTACACGATCGATCAGTACCCGATCAGCAAATACCAATATCGGCAGAACGGTGGGACGTGGACGGACATTCCAAATAGCGCGGCGGGTGGGGCCAATTCCACGTCATTCGCCGTCACCGGCCTGGCCAACGGCACGTCGTATAGCTTTGCCATCCGCGCGATCAACGCAAATGGAACCGGCGCCGCGTCGGCGACCGTTTCGGTGACTCCCGCGACGGGGGACTACGACGCCGACAACGACGGGTTGATCGAGGTGAGAAGCCTGGCCCAGCTACATGCGATTCGCTGGGACCTTGACGGAGACGGCACATCCACTGATTCCGGCTACGCCGCGGCGTTCCTCGACGCCTCGACCGGAATGGGCTGTCCCACCACCGGCTGCACGGGGTATGAGTTGACGGCGGACCTGGACTTCGACACCAACGGCAATGGTGTGGCGGACGCGGGGGACGCGTACTGGAACGGCGGCGCGGGGTGGGA
Source organism: Chloroflexota bacterium (assembly GCA_026708035.1). Taxonomy (NCBI): domain Bacteria; kingdom Bacillati; phylum Chloroflexota; species Chloroflexota bacterium. The sequence goes on from JAPOVQ010000025.1 coordinate 106,412, forward strand.
GCCCATCGGCACGCACGCCCGAAAGTTCACCGCGACCTTCGAGGGCAACGGGCACGAAATCGCCAACCTCTTCATCGATCGGCCGACGACCGACGATATTGGCCTGTTTGGAGTCACCAGCGCGTCTGGCGTCGTCCGACACGTGGGACTGCGCGGCGTGGACGTGCGCGGCCGCTACGACGTCGGCGGGCTGGTCGGCGACAACGATGGGACCATCGCCGCCAGCTATGCCGGCGGCACGGTGCGCGGCAGCCTTGACGCCATCGGCGGGCTGGTGGGGCGCAACGACGGCACCGTGACTACCAGCTACGCCAGTGGCGCGGTGACGGGCCGCTACTCGGTCGGCGGGCTGGCGGGGGGCAACTACCGCCAAATCACGGCGAGCTATGCCACCGGCGCGGTGTCGTCGCACCTGGCCGCCGGCGAGCGCCTGGGAAGCCTGGTGGGCCACAACTACGCCAATGGCCGCATCACCGCCAGCTACGGGCGGGGCCCCGTGACGGGGTCCCGCGACAGCATTGGTGGACTGGTCGGCAAGCATGACAGCGGCGCCCGCGTGACGGCGAGCTACTGGGACACGGCGACGAGCGGACAGAGCGCGAGCCGTGGCGGCACCGGCAAGACCACCGCCGAGTTGCAGACGCCGACGGGCTACACCGACATCTACGCCGATTGGAACGTGGACGTGGATGGGGAGACGGGTGGGGACGATCCCTGGCACTTCGGGACCGGCAGCCAATATCCGGTGCTCAAGGTCGATTTCAACGGCGATGGGACGGCCACGTGGGAAGAGTTTGGCGACCAGCGCCCGGCGCCGCCCGCGTCGCAGATGGACTACGACGCGGACAACGACGGATTGATCGAGGTGGCGAACCTGGCGCAGTTGCACGCGATGCGGTGGGACCTGGACGGGAACGGGTTCGCGACGGAGGCGGGATATGCGGCGGCGTTCCCGAACGCGCCGTCGGGGATGGGGTGCCGGACGGGCTGCACGGGCTACGAGTTGATGGGGAACCTAGATTTTGACACCAACGGCAACGGCGTGGCGGACGCGGGGGACGCGTACTGGAACGGCGGCGCGGGCTGGGAACCGATTGGCACACAGTCGCGGCCGTTCACCGCGACGTTCGAGGGCAACGGGCACACCCTGGCCAACCTGTTCATCGCACGTGGCGCTACGAACGATGTGGGGCTCTTCGGCCGCGTCGGCTCAGACGGCGTCGTCCGCAATGTCGGTCTGCACGGTGTGGAGGTGCGGGGACAGCACGAAGTCGGCGGGCTGGTGGGGGACAACGACGGTGCGGTGACGGCGAGCTACGCGAGCGGGACGGTGCGGGGAACCGGCGACGCCATCGGCGGCTTGGTGGGGCGCAACAACGGCCACATCCGGGCGAGCTATGCGAGCGGCGCAGTGGCCGGCGACGACTTCATCGGCGGGCTGGTGGGGCGCAATCACCGCCAAATCACGGCGAGCTACGCGACCGGCGCGGTGACGGGAGGCGTGGACGGCACCAGTGCGGAGCACCTGGGGGGCCTCGTAGGCCGCAACTACTCGAGCGGCCGCATCAGCGCCAGCTACGCCCGGGGCCCGGTGGCCGAGACCCGCGGCAGCATCGGCGGACTGGTGGGGAGCCACGAGAGGGGCGCCCGCGAAACGGCCAGCTATTGGGACACGGCGACGAGCGGACAGACGCGGAGCGCCCAGGGCGTGGGCAAGACGACGGCCGAGTTGCAGACGCCGACGGGGTACGCCGACGTCTACGCGGACTGGAACGTGGACCTGGACGGCGAGACCGGCGGGGACGACCCCTGGCACTTCGGGACGAACGCCCAGTACCCGGTGCTGCGGGTGGACTTCAACGGCGACGGGACGGCGAGTTGGGAAGAGTTTGGGGACCAGCGCCCGGCGCCGCCCGCGTCGCAGGTGGACTACGACGTGGACAACGACGGGCTGATCGAAGTGGCGAACCTGGCGCAGTTGCACGCGATCCGCTGGGACCTGGACGGGAACGGGTTCGCGCCGGAGGCGGGGTATGCGGCGGCGTTCCCGAATGCGCCGTCGGGGATGGGGTGCCGGACGGGCTGCACGGGGTACGAGTTGACGGGCGACCTGGACGTTGACACGAACGGGAACGGCGTGGCGGATGCGGGTGACGCGTACTGGAACAACGGCGCGGGGTGGGAGCCGATCGGCGCGGGCTCCCGGCAATTCACCGCAATCTTCGAGGGCAACGGGCACGTGATCGCCAACCTGTTCATCGCGCGCGGCGAGACCGAGGACGTTGGGCTCTTTGGCCGCACCGGCACGGGCGGCGTGATTCGCAACGTCGGGCTGCGCGGCGCGAATGTCACCGGCTGGAACGACACCGGGGGGCTGGTCGGCGAAAACAACTCGGGGACGATCCAGGCCAGTTACGTGAGCGGCACGGTGACGGGCAATGACTACATCGGCGGGCTGGTGGGGCGCAATCACGGCCAGATCCGGGCGAGCTATGCCAGCGGCGCGGTGGAAGGGGACGACCGTGTGGGTGGACTGGCGGGGTACAGCAGCGGGGCGAGCACGATTACGGCGAGCTATGCCAGCAGCAGCGTGACGGGGGTCAGGTCTGAAAGCTACGAAAGTCACGGTGGTCTGGTCGGCCGCAACGACGGGCGGATCACGGCCAGCTACGCGTGGGGCCGGGTGACGGAGATGCACGGCACGGCGGGCGGGCTGGTGGGGAGCAAGCACAGCAACGCCCGGGTGACGGCGAGCTACTGGGACACGGCGACGAGCGGGCAGACGCGGAGCAGCGGAGGTGTGGGCAAGACGACCGCCGAGCTCCAAACGCCGACGGGCTACACCGGCATCTACGCCGACTGGAACGTGGATATCGACGGCGCCACGGGCAACGACGATCCGTGGCACTTCGGCACCACCAGCTAATATCCGGTGCTCAAGGTGGATGTCGACGGGGACGGAACCGCCACCTGGCGGGAGTTGGGCCAGCAGTACCCGAACGTCCCGCCGGCGTTCGCGGAAGGCGAGACGGCCACGCGCTCGGTGGACGAGAACACGGCGACGGGGCAGGACATCGGCGCGCCGGTGACGGCCACGGACGCCGACGAAGGCGACGTGGTGACCTACGCGCTGGGCGGGACGGATGCGGCCAGCTTCGATCTCGACACGGCCACGGGGCAACTGCGGACGAGCGCGGCGTTGGACTACGAGACACAGGCCGACTACGAGGTAACCATCACCGCCAGCGACGACCACGGCGACGGCTCGAGCATCACGGTCACGATCACCGTGGGCGATCTGGTGGACTCGCCGCCCGCGCCGGCGAACCTGGCGGCGGGGACGGTGACGGCGAGCACCGTGCCGTTGAGCTGGGATGCGGTGACCGGCGCGGCGAAGTATCGGGTCGAGTACCGCGTGAAAGACGCCGAGACCTGGACGACGGACGACGAGACCCTGACGACCGCGACCCATACCGTGGATGAGCTCTACTGCGGGACGGCCTACGAGTTCCGGGTCAGCACCTACGGCGACGGCACGACCCATACCGCGGAATGGAGCGCGCCGTCGGGGACGGTCGCAGCGGCGACGAGCGCCTGCCCGGCGCCGGTGTTCGGGGACGAGACCTACGCCTTCAGTCTGGCGGAGGACGCCGCCACGGACGCCGACGTGGGGACGATCACCGCCACCATCACGGGCGGCCCGCCGGTGACCTACGCCATCACGGCGGGCAACACGGCTGGCGCCTTCGCGATCGACGCGGCCAGCGGCGAGCTTACGGTGGCCAAGGCGCTGGACTACGAGACCACGGCGAGCTACGCGCTGACGGTGACGGCCAGCTACGGGGCCAGCACGGCGACGGCCGCGGTCGCCATCACCGTCACCAACGTCGTGGAGCCTCCGGTGTTCGGCGCGGCGAGCTACGCCTTCACCGTGGCCGAGGACGCGGGGATCAGCACGACGATCGGGACCGTGGCGGCCACCGACCCCGAGGGCGGGACGGTGATCTACTACGACATTACGGCGGGGGACGACGACAGCCTGTTTGCGGTGGACGTGCTGGCGGGGCGCCTCGTAGTGGCCGTCCCGCTGGACTACGAGAGCACGGCGAGCCACACGCTGACGGTGCGGGCCAGTACGCCTGATGATGCCGAGACGACCGTGACGGTCACTGTCACGGTGACGGACGTCGCCGAGCCACCGGTCTTCGGGGCGGAGAGCTATGCCTTCAGCGTGGCGGGAGACGCGGCGTTGGAGGCCGACGTGGGGACAGTGACGGCCACCGTTCGCGCCAATGGGGCGGTGAGCTACTCAATCTCGGCAGGCGACGAGAACGGCGCGTTCACCATCGATGACGCGACGGGAGAGCTGACGGTGGCGGCGGCGCTGGACTATGCAACCACGGCGAGCTATGCGCTGACGGTGACGGCGAGCCATGGGGTGAGCACGACCACGGTGCCGGTCGCTATCACGATCACGGCACCGACGCCGGTCTTCGACGAGGCCAGCTATGCCTTTGGCGTGGCCGACGACGCGGTCGTCGGGACCGCGGTGGGCACGGTCGCGGCCTCCGTTGTCGGCAGTTCGGCGATCGCGCACACCATAACGGCGGGCAATACCGGTGACGCCTTCGCCATCGCCCAAGCCAGCGGCCAGCTCACGGTGGCCGCCGCGCTCGACGCGGACACGGTGTCAACCTACACGCTCACCGTGCAGGCGAGCGTCGGCAGCGGCGACGACGTGAAGACCGCCACGACCACCGTCACGCTGACCGTGCAGGGGGCACCGCCCGCGCCGGCGAACCTCACGGCAGGCACGCTCACTCAAACCAGTGTCCCGCTGAGCTGGGACGCGGTGACCGGAGCGGCGAAATATCGCGTCGAGTACCGCGCGACGGCTACGGAATCGGAGGAGTCGGAGACTGGGGAGTCTGGGACTGAGGAGTCGGACGAGGAGGAGACGGTCAGCTGGATCACCGACGACGAGACGCTCACGGGCACCACCCACACGGTGGACGAGCTGACCTGCGGCACGGCCTACGAGTTCCGGGTCACCGCGTTCGGGGATCAGGTGGTGCACACGGCGGCGTGGGGCACGCCGGCGACCGCGGTGTCGGCGACGACGGCCATCTGCCCGCCCCCGGCCCCCGACAATCTGGCCGCGGGCACGGTTGGGAAAACCAGCATCCCGCTCACGTGGGACGCCGTGACCGGCGCCGCCAAGTACCGTCTGGAGTATCGCGTCAGCGACACCGATACCTGGTCGAGCGCCAGCGATGCGATCACCGCGGCGGCGTACACGGTGGACGACCTCACCTGCGGCACGTCGTATGAAGTCCAAGTGAGCGCCTTCGGCGACGGCGTTTCGCTTGTCGCCGAATGGGGTGCGGCCTCAACGGTTGTCACGGCTGCAACGGCCTTGTGCGCGCCCCCGGCCCCGACAAACGTCGCCGCGGGCACGGTTGGGAAAACCAGCATCCCGCTCACGTGGGACGCCGTGACCGGCGCCGCGAAGTACCGCGTCGAGTACCGCGTCAGCGGCGCCGACACCTGGACGACCGCCAGCGACTCGATCACCGGGGAGGCGTACACGGTGGAGGAACTCACTTGTGGCACGTCGTACGCGGTTCAAGTGAGTGCCTTTGGGGACGGCGCCTCGCTTGCGGCCGAATGGGGCGCGGCCTCCGCGGCTCTCACGGCGGCGACGGCTTTGTGCGCGCCCCCGGCCCCGACCAAACTGGCCGCGGGCACGGTTGGGAAAACCAGCATCCCGCTCACGTGGGACGCCGTGACCGGCGCCGCGAAGTACCGCGTCGAGTACCGCGTCAGCGACACCGAGACCTGGACGACCGCCAGCGACGCGATCACCGCTGCGGCATACACGGTGGAGGAACTCACCTGCGGCACGGCCTATGAGTTCCGTGTGAGCATCTACGGCGACGGCTCCACCTTGGCCGCCGCGTGGGGGGCGGCTTCCACCGCCCTCGCCGCCAGCACCGGCGCCTGCGACCCCTGCGACCCGCTGGCCGTCGTCGACGCCACGCTGACGAAGGTCACCGGGACAACGGAGGTCAAATTCAATTGGGCCTATGGCAACGGATGCACCGAGTTCGAGGCGGCGCGGTATCACGTTGGCTACGCCGTAGAGTACGCCGATGGCACCAAGTCCACCGGTGAGTATCAGTCCATCACGGCTCCGCCCCTCACCTTCCGGCCGAAAATGACGCATGAGACCTCCGGGTCGCCGCTGGTGCGCTTCCGGTGGACCGATTTGGACTTTGTGCTCGAGGAGGGTGACGACCCGTCCGAGAACCTGACCTTCAGCTTCGATCCGGCGCCCAGCTTGGTCTACAACTGGCCGCCGGCGTTCGGGAAGGCCAGCTACGCGTTCACGCTGGCGGAAGACGCGGCGGTTGCCGCGGCGGTCGGCAGTGTGAGCGCCTCCGACCCCAACGACGGCGACACCGTGACCTATGCGATCACCGCAGGCAACACCGGCGACGCATTTGCGATCAACGCTGCGAACGGCGCGATCACGGTGGCGGGCGCGCTGGACTACGAGACCACGTCGACCTATTCCCTCACCGTCCAGGCGAGCGACTCGGAGAGCGCCGCCACAACCGTGACGGTCACCGTCACCGTGACGGACGTGGCCGAGCCGCCGGTGTTTGGCGCGGCCAGCTATGCCTTCTCCGTGGCCGAGGACGCGGCCGAGGCCGCCGCGGTGGGGACGGTCGGCGCGACGGTGCGCGCCAACGGCGCGGTGGCCTACGCGATCACGGCGGGCAACGACGCCGGCGGCTTTGCCATTGACACCAGCTCGGGCGCCATCACGGTGGCCGGCGCGCTGGACTACGAGGGCACGACGAGCTACGCGCTGACGGTGACGGCCAGTCACGGGGTGAGCACATCGACGGTCGCGGTGGCCATCACGGTGACGGACGTGGCCGAGCCGCCGGACTTCGGGGAGTCCAGCTACGCCTTCAGCGTTGCGGAAGACGCGGCGGAGGACGCTGCCGTGGGGACGATCGGCGCGACGGTGCGCGCCAATGGCGCGGTGAGCTACGCGATCACGGCGGGCAACGATGCCGGCGCCTTTGCCATCGATGCTAGCTCGGGCGCCATCACGGTGGACGGCGCGCTGGACTACGAGACCACCACGAGCTACGCGCTGACGGTGACGGCCAGTCACGGGGTGAGCACGTCGACGGTCTCGGTTGCGATCACGGTGACGGACGTGGCCGAGCCGCCGGTGTTCGGCGCGGCGAGCTATGCCTTCTCAGTGGCCGAGGACGCGGCGGAGGACGCCGCCGTGGGGACGGTCGGTGCGACGGTGCGCGCCAATGGCGCGGTGAGCTACGCGATCACGGCGGGCAACGATGCCGGCGCCTTTGCCATCGATGCTAGCTCGGGCGCCATCACGGTGGACGGCGCGCTGGACTACGAGACCACCACGAGCTACGCGCTGACGGTGACGGCCAGTCACGGGGTGAGCACGTCGACGGTCGCGGTGGCCATCACGGTCACGGACGTCGTGGACACCCGTCCGGCGAAGCCGACGAATCTGACGGCGACGGTGAATACCGCCGGCTCGATCACCTTGAGCTGGGACGATCCCGGTGACGAATCGATCACCGGCTACCAGATCCTGCGGAGGCGGCCCAGCGAGGGTGAAAAGACGTTGCTGGTCTACGTGAAAAACACGGGCAGCAGCAGCACCACGTACACCGACACGAGCGTGACCGATGGCGTGCGCCATGTCTACCGGATCAAGGCGATCAACGCCGTCGGCCTGAGCGAAATCTCCCACTTCGTGCGCGTCGACCCCTAGGAGCGCCGAATCCACAGCTTCACCGCAATGACCAGAGTGGCTCGCACATGCGATTCCCAAGGCCAGTCGGACGAGGCTGGGGTGTGGCCCACCGGCACGTGGAGCAGACGCAACAGTTGATTTCACATGTGACATCGCCGCCTCATCGGCCGAGTCGGAGGGTGCCCACATCGAACATCGGCACCTGGCAGAGCCTTAGACGTTGGTGGCGGCTGTGGAGATGTTGCCGCGACGGCTCCGGCCGGGCCGAACGGCCGACAGAAACGTTGGCAGACGTTGGCAAAACGCCAAAAGACGAGCGTTTCGGGGCGGCGAAAACCGGCTCCCAAACCTGGTACCCCCGGTAGGAATCGAACCTACAACCTTCGGATTAAGAGTCCGCTGCTCTGCCAATTGAGCTACGGAGGCCGGTTGCCCAGTCTACTGGCGCGGTGCTGGCGGGCTCAATGATCGGGCGCCGACGGCGACATGAATTAAGCTGGACGGCATGAGCAGCGACGCCCCGCAAGAGCCCCTGGATCTGAAACGTGAAGGACGACGCTGGCGGCTCGCATCCACGCCGACCCCTCAAGTGTCCACGATGACCGCCCGCGCCGCCCCGCCCGAATGACGATCCTGCGACACATTGCCGACGTTCCGCTCTATGCGGCGATCGGCGTCGGGCCGCTGGTGGCCGGGCGGACGGTCATCGATGGATTTATCGGTGTCCAGGGCGATCCTTGGCTCGGGCGCACGTCGCTCACCATCGAGTGGCTGGCATTTGTGGTGCTCGGCTACTTCTTCACGCGAACCATGGTTGGGCTGGCGTTGGACTACGAGGCCTTCTGGCGCGTGCCGGGTCGGGTGAGCGAGTTTGCCGCGCTGCTGGCGGTGGAGACGACCCCCGGGCCACTGCATGCGCACGTGGAGCGCGCCGGGGGCGACGTTTCGGCGGCGCTTCACGCCCGAGCGCTGCGTGAAGCGGGCATCGGCGGAGGACCGCTCGGTCGGCTGAACTATTCCTACATCGCCATCCGGGCGGGCTGCCTCGGGGCCTTGGTTGCGCTGGTCTGCCTGGTTGTGGAGCTGCTGCGACGGGCGGCGAGCGGCGAACAAGACGTGCTGCTCATCGGGATTCTCGCGGCCGGCGCGGCGGCGGCGGTGCTTGTCGCATCGTTTGCCAGCCGGATTATCGGCCGCGGCGTCGCCTACTACGCCGCTCGTGGGATTCGGAAGCAGGCGGTGACGGCTTCAGCCTGAGTCTGCCGAGGTCCGGTCGCGAGCCAACTCTGCCGGCCGGGCTAAGCGATCGTTGGCAGGTCGAGGAACTTTGCCTCGCAGTTGCGCCGCTCGGCGATGAGATCGGCCAGGGCGCGTACCCCGAACACCTCAGTTGCATAGTGCCCGGCGGCGATGAAGTGGATGCCAAGTTCGCGCGCGAGCATCTCCGCCGGCTCGGCCATGTCGCCCGTGAGCAACACGTCGGCCCCAAGAGCCTGGGCTTCCTGAAGAAAGGACGAGCCGCTACCGCTGCACACGGCGACGCGCCGAATCGAGGCCGATCCGTGCAGGAATGTCGCGTGCGGACGGCCAATGGCGGCTTCCACGCGCTCCACCAGCGCCGACGGTGACAGCGGCTGGGGCGCGCGGCCAATCTTGCCGATGGCCTGACCGCCGCTGAGGGCGAACGGCGTGGACTCCGGTTCGAGCCCGAGCGCCCGCACGATTTGCGCGTTGTTGCCCAGGCTGGCGTGCGCGTCCAACGCCAGGTGGTAGGCGGCCAGGCTGATATCGGCGTCGAACAGCGCGCGCAGTCGCTCACGCATGACGCGAGTGACCACGCGGCTTTCACGGTCCCAGAAGAGCCCGTGGTGCACGACGACAAGCTGCGCGCCAGCCCGCGCGGCTTGCCCAAACAGCGCCAGGCTGGAGCTGACGGCGGTGACCACCCGCTCGACGCGCTTGCTTCCGACTACCTGCAAGCCCATGGGCCCATAGTCGGGAAACGCGGCCGCCTCCAGCGTGTCGTCCAGAAACGCGATCAGGTCGTCGCGGCGCTCGGACACCCGGCGGCTAGCTGACGGCCTTGCTTGCCTCGCGCACCTGATCGACCAGCTCGCCGTCGGTGTCGCTGGTCGTGGCGATGCGCATGAACTCATCCGCCGAGATCCCCAGCTCGCCCAGCACGCGCTTGTCGATGGGGCACGGGTAGATGTAGTCGTCGATGGTCCCGTCGGCCTTGGCCCGGGCCTTGTCCGACATGCGGGCAATCCAGGGAATGCCGCCGATCACCAGGTCACGAGATCGCGGCTGGAAGCCTTCGCTCATAGGTCAATCCCCTGTGTCGTGTACCAGAGTCTAGACCAGCACGGAGGCAAGATGCCGAACATTTGGCGTGCAGGCGCTCAACTCCCGGACAAGCGTCAAACCGGCCGGATGGGCAGGCTCGGAACGCCAGATTCCCGCGGCGTCGGCGAGGGCGAGGAGAAGGGCGCCGCTCAGCGGCCGTGCGTCTGCGATTGGACGCGGAACGTCCACCTGGCCGGCCAGGAGGGACTGCCCGGCGCGACCGGACGTCGGATCGTGCGGCAGCATCGTGGTTTTACATAACGACCACTCGGCAAAGTCAAGGCCAAAGGCTTCCAGGTCAACGAAAACGATCCCGTCGGAGCCAAGGACCACGTTGCCTGGATTCAGATCGAGCGGCACCGTCCGCATGGGGGCGGAACCGATGGTGTCGACAAGCTGGCGAATCTCCTCTGCGACTGCCTCCCCTGCCGGATCTTCTTTCCGAACAAGGCCCGAGGCGACCACCGACTCCGCGACTGCCGCGATTTCCGACAGGCGGAGGCTGCGCGCCCGCTCGACGCGCGCGGGGTCCATCGCGTTGGTCCAGGCATCGAGCGCCGCGAGCAACGCGTCCCAGGCAGCCGATACTTGCTCCCACGCGGGTCGGGCCGCTTCGCCGCGCAAGGCCTGTGCCAGGGTGGGGCCGTCAACCCACTCGCGGACCACGGCCGCGTTGGAATCGTCCACCGCCAGCAGCCGTGGCACGGGCGCGCCCCGCGCGGCAAGTGCGGAGTAGGCGCCGCTCTCCGTGCGCGCCCGCTCGCCGGCTTGGGTCCCGTCAAAGAGCTTGCAGGCAAGGAATCGGGAGCCGTCCCGCACCCGGTATGTCCCACGCGCGATGTGTTCGATCCGCGATGGTTCCACGGGGGAGACGCCGGCCGCACCCAATGCGGCACGAACCCTGGAGGCGCTCAATCGGGCAGCTCGGTCTCGATCTCGGTCCTGACGACGGTGTCGAATACGACGCCCAGCGCCGACGCGAGATCGCGCGGCGTCACGATTGACGGGTCGCGCAGGCTCAGGCGTGCGTGCAAATGCGTTTCCGGCCCAACCGCAAGCTCCATCACCCCGGGTCGAATGTCGCGTGTCCGGGAGGGTCGACCTCCGCGGTCGTCGCGTTGAACCGCGACGGTGGGCGCCGCGAGCAGGCGCTCGACGCGATCGGCAAGGTCGTCCGGCGGCTCCTCCAACTTCAGGCAATAGGTCGCCCAGGTCGTCTTGAACTTGCGGCGCGCGACCCGGCGGATCTCGCCGACGGCCAGCCCGTCGGCGGTCGCGGAAGCCAGTCGCTCGCGGACCGAGTCCGGCGGCACGTCCTCCCGCAGCGACAGCACCACGCACTCGCGCAGACCCTCGGCGCCCACGGCGAGCGGCGGGCCGAAGGTCAGCCGTGGCTTGGGGCGAAATCCCCGGCTATAGGCCAGTGGCAATCCGGCGCGGCGCGTGGCGCGCTCCCACGCCCGGCGCACGTCGTGCAGCGACAGGTACCGCGCGTCGCCCGTCTTGGCGTAGCGGAGGAGGTAGTGGTGCTCGGCGGGTGCTTCTTGGTCCATGCGGCGAAGTCGGGTCGCGGTCGGCCGCCTGCGCGTGCCGTGCCTTGTAGCATAGGCGCGCTGAGTGACGCCGAGCGTGCGGACCAGTGAACGAACCGGTTCTGCTTCTCAATCAAAACTACGAGCCGCTCAACGTCTGCCGCACGCGTCGCGCCATCGTGTTGCTCAGCAAGGGCAAGGCCGAGCTGCTGGAGAACGGGCGGGCGCCGATCTACAGCGTGCGTCAGCACTACCCGCGGCCGTCGGTGATTCGCATGCTCTACCACGTCCGCCGCCCGCGTCCGACGGTGCGGCTCAGCCGGCGTGAGGTATTCGTGCGCGATCGATATCGCTGTCAATACTGCGCCGAGACGATTATCGAGCCGACCGTGGATCACGTCGTACCGCGGCGGCTTGGCGGTCGACGACGCTGGGAGAACCTTGTGACCGCGTGCCGCCGCTGCAATCTGCGCAAGGCCGGACGCACGCCGCGCGAGGCGGGCATGCGCCTCCTGCGCCAGCCGCGCCGCCCGAAATCGGCGATCGCCCACCTGGTCTGGCACGTGGCCGGAGGCAGCGTCGATCCAACCTGGCAGCCCTACCTTCCCCAGTTGGAGCTGGCTGCCGGCTGACCCTCGGGCTGGGGACGGCCGGGCTTAGCCGGCGGCGTGTTCGCGCAACAGGTTGAGGGCCGACCCGGCCCAGAACCACTCGATCTGGTCGGCGGTCAGGGTGTGATCGAGCCGGATGTCTTCCTGGGAGCCGTCCGCATGGTCGATACGTGCCGAGATGGGCCGGCCGGGGGCCAGTCGATCAATGTCCTCGAGGCTCACCCGGTCGTCGGCCTGAAAGCGGTCGTAGTCGGCGGGATTCGCGAAGGTCAGCGGCAAGATGCCTTGCTTCTTGAGATTCGTCTCGTGGATGCGCGCGAAGCTGCGCACGACCACCGCGCCCGCGCCCAGCAAGCGCGGCGACATGGCCGCGTGCTCGCGGCTGCTGCCCTCGCCGTAGTTCGAGTCGCCCACGGCCACCCAGGTCAGCCCGGCGGCGGCATAGTCCGTGGCAATCGCCGCCAGCGGCTGCTCGGAAGCGCCGGTGAGCGCGTTGCGTCCGGCGCCCGGTGCGTCCGCAAAGGCATTGTTGGCGCCGGTGAACATGTTGTCGCTGATGCGGGCGAGATGGCCGCGATAGCGCAGCCAGGGTCCCGCCGGCGATATGGCGTCGGTGGTGCACTGCCCCACGGCTCGAAGCAACACCGGCATGGACCGGAACTGCTCTGCCGATCGCGCGTCGAACGGCGTCAGTCGCTCCAGCCGTTCGCTGTCCGCGGCGATCGAGACTTCGACCCCAGCGGCGTCCGCCGGTGGCGGCACATAGCCATAGCGCCGGCCGGTGAAGCCGTCCGCCGGAACGTCGGGCGCCGGTTCGGGCGGGTCGAGATGCAGTCCGTTGCCGTCGAGCGAATCGGTCAGCGGATTGAATGAGAGCCGCCCGCTAAGCGCGAACGCCACCGTGAGCTCGGGGCTGGTGATGAACGCCTGGGTGTTGGGGCTGCCGTCGTTGCGCCGGGGGAAGTTGCGATTGAAGGACGTGACGATGGAGTTGGTGGCCAGGGCCTTGCCGCCGGCGGCATCCGGCTCGATATCTTCCCGGCGCCATTGGCCGATGCAGGGGCCGCAGGCGTTGGCGAGCACGCTTCCGCCAATGGCCTCCAGGTCCGCTAGCTGACCGTCGCGCTCAATCGTCGCGCGCACCATCTCGGATCCCGGTGTGACCAAGAACGGCACGGATGCGCGCACACCGGCGGCGGATGCCTGCCGGGCCACGTCGGCGGCGCGCGTGATGTCTTCGTAGGAGGAGTTGGTGCAGCTGCCCAGCAGGGCGGCCGAGATCTGCTCGGCGAAACCCTCGGACTCGACCTCGGCACTCAGCGCGGAAACCGGGCGCGCGCGGTCGGGTCGGTGCGGCCCCACGACGTGCGGCTCAAGCTCCGACAAGTCGATTTCCACCACCTGCTCGTAGAACGATGCGGGATCGCTCTCGACCTCGGCGTCGGCGCACAGCAGATCCTGGTTCGCGTCGGCCAGATCGGCCAACTCGGCGCGTTCCGTGGCGCGCAGATACGTGGCCATGCGCTCGTCGTAGGCGAACACGGACGTCGTCGCGCCCAGCTCGGCGCCCATGTTGGTGATGGTGGACTTGCCGGTGCATGCCAGCGCGCGCGTGCCGGGTCCAAAGTATTCGATGATCCGGTTCGTGCCGCCGCTGGTGGTGAGGATTCCCGCGAGCTTCAGGATCACGTCCTTGGGTGCGGTCCAGCCGTTGAGCTCGCCCGTGAGCCGCACGCCGATGACGTGGGGTTGCAGCGTCTCCCAGGGCAGATCGACCATCACGTCGACGGCGTCCGCGCCGCCCACGCCGATCGCCAGCATTCCCAGGCCGCCGGCGTTGGGCGTGTGGGAATCGGTGCCGATGATCAGTCCGCCCGGAAACGCATAGTTTTCCAGGATGACCTGGTGAATGATCCCCGAGCCTGGCGCCCAGAAGCCGATGCCGTATCGTGCACTGACTGATTTGAGAAAGGCATAGACCTCGTTGTTCTCGAGCAACGCCGTTTGAAGATCAGCGTCGGCGCCCACGTGCGCCCGGATCAGGTGATCGCAATGCACGGTCGAGGGAACCGCCACCGTGTCGCGACCCGCGAGCATGAACTGCAGCAGGGCCATCTGCGCGGTCGCGTCCTGCATCGCCACGCGGTCGGGACGAATCTGCAAGTAGCTTTCCAGCGGCGTCAGGTCTTGGGTAGACGGGTCGTCGAGGTGGCCGAAGAGCAGCTTTTCGGCCAGCGTGAGCGGGCGGTCGAGTCGTTCACGGACAGTGGCCAGGCGTGCGCGCGCACGCGCGTAGGATTCTGCGACCAGCGCGGGGGTCGACTCGATCACCGTCACAAGGTTCTCCTCTCGGCGCCTGTCCGGCGGCCGGTACGGGTGATTGCCCGGATCCTATCCTTACCCAACTATCGCGCATTTGCGCGCGGTCGCGGGAACAAGGCCGTCAGGGCTTCATGATCCAGCAACTCGCCGCACTGCTGTCGACCGCCCGGCCCGCCCAGTGGCTGAAGAACGTCGTCGTGTTCGCGCCGCTCGTATTCGCGCAGCGGCTCACCGACGGTGGCGACGTGCTGCGCGCCGTGGCCATGTTCGCCATCTTCTGCGCGTTGGCGTCCGGGGTCTACTTCATCAATGACGCGATTGACGCCGAACGCGACCGTCGAAACCCGCACAAGGCCCGCCGGCCGGTGGCCGCGGGACGTCTGAGCCGCGCCACTGCCGTCGCAACCGGTGTTGTGTTGGGGGCGCTGGCCGTCGGGCTGTCGGCGCTGCTCGGCACGGGGGTGGTGATCGTCCTCGGTAGCTACTTCGCGCTCAACGTGATTTACAGCCTGTGGCTCTCGCGAGTGGCGTTCCTGGACGGCATGGCGGTTGCCGCGGGATTCGTCCTGCGGGCAATTGCCGGGGCGGTCGTCATTTCGGTGCCGTTCTCCGGCTGGCTCATCCTGTGCACGTTTCTCTTGACGCTCCTGATCTCGCTGGGCAAGCGGCGTGCCGAATTGACGCAGGCGGACGCGCAGGCTCGCGGCCTCCGGCGGACCTGGAACGACGTGCCGCCGGAGGTAGTCGACGCCGTGATCGTCCTGGTGGGCGCGACGGTAGTCGTCTGTTACGCGATTTACAGCCTCGCGCCGGAGACGGCGGAGCAGTTTGGTGGCCGCGGACTTGTTTTCACGGTGCCGTTCGTGCTGTACGGCATCACGCGGTTCATGCTGCGCGCCTTCAGCGGCGAAGGCGTGTGGGACCCGACGACCGTGCTGCTGCGGGACCGCGGAATCCTGACCGCCGTGGTCGGCTGGCTGGCCGCCGCGGTGATCATCATCTACTGGGCCGGCCCGTGGCTGAGTGATCTGGTTTCTTGAGCGACCGGAGGCGACGCCTGCGTGCCGTACTCGCAGTGCTTGCCATTACCACTGCGGCCGCCCTGTCCGTCTGGCCGTCGGCGGCGGCGTTGGAGTGCGACGGCATCGCCCTGGACGAAGGCTGTCTGTTCACCATCACCGGCGGCGATACGAGTGATCCCGACGACGGTTTCGCCGTCACCAACGCCGACGGCGTGCCGCTGTGGGACTTCGTGCGGGAGCGGGATCTGCAGGCCATCGGCTATCCCATCAGCCAGCGCTGGGTCAACGGTCCTTTCACCCTCCAGGCCTTCCAGAAGGTGATCCTGCAGTGGGATCCGGGCAAGCAGCGCATGAACTACTACAACACGCTCGACGTGCTGGCGAACCGGTATCCCGAGGTGGAGCTGCCCAACGTCCCGGCGCATCTCGTATTGGAGGCGGACCGGGGCGCCGACTTTGCCACGATCAAGCGAAACCACCTGTTGCTCTTGGATCAGAATCCAGCCATCAAGATGCGATTCCGCAGCGAGCCCGACTGGCTGAACCTCTACGGGCTGCCAATCCGCTACGAGGAGAGGGACGTCAACGGCCACCCGCGGGGCCTTCAGATGCTGCGGGCGCAGCGCACGGTGTTCGTGATCTGGAACGTGCCGGCGCCGGGCACCACGGTCGGTCGGGTGAACCTGCAAAACGTGCCCGATAAGGTGAAGAAGCTGAGCAACGTGATCATTCCGGACGCGGCCGAGGCGCCGGTGCTGCGAGCTGAGATCTCGAGCTTGCCGGCGTTTACCCTGCCCACGCCCACGCCGGTCCCCGCGCCCACGCCAACTCCCGCATCGACGCCGGCCCCCACCCCGGCATCCGCCCCAACGCCCGCTCCTGAGCCTCGCCCTGCCTGGCTGCCTAATTGGCAGGTGCTGATCGACCTTTACCACGCCACCGATGGTCCCAACTGGTCGAACAACACCAACTGGTTGAGCGCAAAGCCAATTGGTGAGTGGCACGGCGTCAGCGCGTCGGGTGACCGGGTCACAAGGCTATCGCTCGCGGACAACAACCTCAGTGGAGCGATCCCGTGGCAACTGGGCTACCTAGCCAGCCTGGAAAGACTGTCGCTCGGCGAGAACTTCTTGCAGGGGCCGATCCCACCGGACTTGGGTCGCCTCACCAATCTGAAATGGCTGGGGCTCGCCGACAACCTCTTGAGCGGGGCAATTCCCCCTGAACTGGGCAACCTTGGCAATCTGAGCGCGCTTCATCTCAACAACAACATCTTGACTGGGCCAATCCCACCCGCGTTGGGGAGCCTTGTCAGGCTGACGGATCTCCGACTCGAAGACAACCAGCTGTGGGGTTCCATCCCACACGAGCTCGGTGGGCTCGCCAGCTTGAATGACCTGGAACTCCAAGACAATCAGCTCAGTGGGGCCATTCCGCCCGCCCTGGGTCGTCTCTCCAACCTGGTCTGGCTGGGGCTGGGCTTCAACCGGCTCAGCGGGGCAATTCCGGCCGAGTTGGGTAATCTCACCAGGCTGCAAGTGCTGGGGCTCCAAGACAACCGATTGACCGGGCTGATCCCGCCGGAAATTGGCCGCCTCGCCAGTCTGGATTGGGCGTGGCTCAACGGCAATGAGTTGAGCGGACCGATTCCGCCTGAGCTGGGGAATCTGACCAATCTGACCTTCCTGCGGCTCGACGGCAATCAGCTTAGTGGTGCGATTCCGGCGGAGCTTGGGCGGCTGCCAAAACTGAAGTGGCTATACCTCGGCGGCGACAACCGGTTCACGGGATGTGTCCCCAACGAGTTGTCTGGCATCGAAAACAATGACGTTGAAGAGCTCGGGTTACCGGTTTGCGTGGCCGCCAAACCGTGAAGCCCTGGTGTGCCAGGCACTGAGGCGCCGTCCGACCCGCTCATTCGCCGACCCGATCTGAAGCGGGGCGGACACGTGAAGTAGATTGGCGCTGCCCGGGCCGACGGGCGGTGTGCCGCGGGCATCCGGGCCGCCCGCCGGTGAGTGGGGGGCCTGGTGCGAAGACTCCGACTGCATGTTCGGCGACCGGCTATGCGTATGGCACTCGCAGGGCTGGTCATTGCCGCTTCCGCGGCCCTGGCCGTGTGGCCGTCGGCCGCGGCGCTGGAGTGTGAGGGAATCCCCCTCGTCGAAGGCTGTCTTTTCACCATTACCGGCGGGGATACGGCCGAGCCCGACGACGGCTTCTCCCTGTCCAATGCGGACGGCGTGCCGTTGTGGGACTTCGCGCGCGAGCGCGACCTCCAGGCCATCGGCTATCCCATCAGCCAGCGCTGGGTTAATGGCCCCTTCACCCTGCAGGCCTTCCAAAAGGTCATTCTGCAGTGGGATCCCGGCAAGCAGCGCATGAACTACTACAACACCCTCGACGTGCTGGCGAATCGCTATCCGGAGGTGGAGCTCCCAAACGTCCCGCCGCATCAGGTGCTCGAAGCCGATCGCGATGCCGACTTCGCCACCATCACGCGGAACCACCTGGCGCTGCTGGAGCGAAATGCGGCGATCAAAGAACGGTTCCTCAGCGAGCCCGACTGGCTGAATCTCTACGGCCTGCCGATCCGCTACGAGGAGCGCGCGGTCAACGGCAATCTTCAGGGCCTGCAGATGCTGCGGACGCAGCGGACGGTGTTCGTGGTCTGGAACGTGCCGGCGCCGGGGACGACGGTGGGCCGGGTGAACCTGCAGAACGTACCGGACAAGGTGAAGCGCCTGAGTAACGTCATCATCCCGGATGCGGCCAAGGCCCCGGTGACGCGCGATGCGCTGGCCGGCTTGTCGGCATTTACCCTTCCCACTCCCGTGCCGGCGCAGACGCCCACGCCGGCACCCGCGCACACTCCTGCGCCACCCCCGCCGCCTCCGGCGCCGCCGCCGGAAGACGACCGCGAGGCGCTCATCCGGCTCTACCACGCCACCGACGGTCCTAACTGGACGAACAACGGCAATTGGCTGAGCGAGGCGCCGTTGAACGACTGGTATGGCGTTACGACGGACGATCACAAGCAGGTCATTGAGTTGCGGCTGGGCGGCAACGGATTGCGCGGGACCATTCCGCCCGCCTTGGGATATCTCGGCAAGCTGACAACCCTCGATCTTTGGCAAAACCAGCTGCACGGTGTGATTCCACCCGACATGCGCAACCTTGCAAGCCTGGAGACCCTGTGGCTCGGAGACAACCAGCTCCAAGGGACGATCCCACCTGGGTTGGGGCGGCTGACCAATCTATGGTGGCTGAGTCTCACTTCTAACCAGTTGGTCGGCGGAATCCCGCCGGAGCTCGGCAACCTCCGCAGCCTGATATTCCTGGAGTTGGACTCGAACCAGCTCACCGGGGCAATACCGGCGACGCTGGGTCATCTTGACAGGCTGAGGAATCTGAATCTCGGGTGGAACCGCCTGAGCGGATCTATCCCGCCTGAGCTTGGGAACCTCGTCCGAATGGAAGTGCTGTGGCTCCTTGCCAATCAGTTGAGCGGATCGATCCCGCCCGAGTTGGGCCGCCTGGGCAACCTTCGCCAGCTCTACCTGTCGGACAACCAGCTAAGCGGGGCAATTCCGCCAGAGCTGGGTCGCCTCGGCAAGCTGGAGAGGCTATCCGCCGACGGCAATCAGTTGAGTGGTGCGCTTCCACCCGACTTGGGCGGCCTTAGCAAGCTGGAGGAGTTGTCGCTCTCCAACAACCAGTTGAGCGGATCGATCCCGCCCGAGTTGGGCCGTCTCGGCAGCCTGAAGGAAATGTGGCTCGCCAACAATGAATTGAGCGGTGCGCTCCCCCCCGAATTGGGCCGAATCGCTTTCCTCAGAACCATTGACCTCGACGACAACCGCCTGAGCGGTCCGATCCCGCCTGAATTGGGTGTACTCGGCAGCCTCGAGCGGCTGTCGGTCGCAAACAACCGCCTCAGCGGCGCCATCCCACCCGAACTGGGCCGGATGGCCAGTCTGCAATGGCTGTATCTTGGCAACAACCAGCTAGAGGGGAAGATACCGCCGGAGCTGGGCGCGCTCCCGGAGCTGGTGGGGCTGTATCTTGCCGGAAACGACCGGCTCACGGGGTGCATCGCCGACGAGCTGTGGTCGATACAAGGCCATGATCTGCGAGAGCTCGATCTGTGGCGCTGCGGGATCAGCGAGAGCGCCGCCGACCGGGCGGTTCTGACCGACCTCTACCACACGACGAACGGACCGGGCTGGACAAACAACCGCCACTGGCTCAGCGAGGCTCCGATTGCCGTTTGGCACGGCGTGACTACAAATTCCGCCGGCCAGGTGACGGTCTTGCGTCTCCCGAGGAACGAGATGTCCGGCGCAATCCCGCCTGTGCTTGGCCGCCTCGCGCATCTGCAAACGCTGGATCTCTCGCACAACCAGTTGCGAGGGACCATCCCGCCTGAGTTGGCCGGCCTATCCGATCTGAAACAGCTTCGCCTCGGCTCCAACCAGCTCAGTGGGCCGATCCCGCCCGAGCTTGGACGCCTGACCAACCTGCGGACGCTGTGGCTTGCGAACAACCAGTTCAGCGGATCGATCCCGCCTGAGTTTGGAAGCCTCTCACGGCTGACATTCCTGTCGCTCGCTGGGAACCAGCTGAGCGGGGCGATCCCGGCCGAGCTGGCGCAGCTTGCCAACCTGGACGACCTGAAACTCGGCGGCGGCAACCAATTCACGGGTTGCATCCCCGAGGGGTTGCGGGATGTGCCGTTTAGCGATCTTGGCGCGCTTGGTCTGCCATTCTGCTGAGTCCAGGGCGTCGGGCCGGCTTGGAGGCAAGCGCCCGGATCGGCGTCAACGCATCTCGACCGCCGCTCGGGCCCGGACTCATTTTTGGTTGTAGTCGACTGCGAAACCGGCACGACGTAGGTCGCGTCATGTTGCCGGGACGTGCCGCCGGGTAGAATTCCGCCCGCTCGCCGGGCCCTGCACATGACCGACCCGTCACCTAGCGACCGCGCCGAGGCCTACCGCCGCGCGACCGAGCGCGTACGGGCGCGACTGGGATTCGCGGGGCACGCGGTGGTGTGGGCGGCCGTTGCCATCCTGCTGTTGCTCGCGAACATCATCGCGACTCCGGACTTCATCTGGTTTTTCTGGCCGGTGGTGTTCTGGATGATCGCGCTGGCGCTTCACGGATGGACCGTGTTCGGCCCCGGCTTGCCGGTGATCGAGCGCTGGCGCCGCCGCGAGGCCGCGCGCGAGCTCGCGCGCATGCGACGCCAGGATGACGAGTGAGCGCTACGCGAAGGTTCGGCATTCGCGGCTGGCAACGGCTGGAGGACTTCTACCCGCCGCGCGTCAAGCCGGCGGAGATGCTGGGCCACTACGCCGCAGCGGCCGACGTCGTCGAGACGACCAACACCTTCAACGGCATCCCCAAGCCAGAGCGGCTGGCCGACTGGGCCGCACAGGCGCCGGATGGCTTCCTATTCGACGTCATCGCCTTCGGCGGCCTCACGCTGCATCAGCGTCGGCCGGGTGACACGGGCCCCATCGGGCGGCGGTCGTGGCAAGAGGTCTCGGTGGTGCCGCCCGACGTGCTGTTCGACGACTTTGCCCAGGCGCTCGCGCCGCTGGCGGAAGCCGGCAAGCTCGGCTGCGTGCTGCTCCAGTTCCCGTCGTGGTTCGGGGCCGGCGACGAGGCTCGCGAGTACCTGGGGCACGTCAGCGGACTTCTTCCCGAATTGCCCCTGGCCGCCGAGTTTCGGCATCCCAGTTGGGACGTGCCCAGCCAACAGGACGCAACCTTGGAGTGTCTGATCGACTTGGAAATGGCCCTGGTGGTGGCGGACTTTCCGCCCGACCGGCCCGAGGCTGGTCCGCCCACCGTCGCCGTCACCACGGATCGCCTCAGCGTCGTGCGGCTCCATGGCCGCGACGCCGACGCCTGGCCGCGCACCGAGGCCAATCCCGTCGAGTCAATGGTCCACACCTACTCCGACGCGGAGCTTTCGCTCTGGGTGGCGCGAGTGCGTGAGCTTTCCGAAGAGGCGGCCGAGGTGCACGTGCTCGTGGGCACGACGCCATACGCCCAGGCCCTCGACGCCGCCAACCGCCTGAAGACGGCCATCACCGAGGCCGAAGAAGCCGAGGCGCGCTGGGGCTACGTGCCCTAGGCCGTCGAGGCGCGGCGCCAGGGGAACACCCGGCGCCATAGTCGCGGAATGTCGCGGTTCTCCCACGAAGCGACCAGGCAGGCGGCGTTGAAGATCGACGAGTAGGTCCCGATGGCGAAGCCGAGAGACAGCGCCAGCACAAAGTCGCGAATCGTCGGCCCGCCCAGGAGCAGCAGGGCGAGCAGCACCAGCAACGCCGTGAATGAGGTGTTGAGCGACCGCGTCAGGCTCTGGTTGGCGCTGTGGTTGATGATGCTGGCGATGCCGGGGCGCTCGTGGTCGTCCAGGTGCACGTAGTCACGGTTGGTTTCTCGAATGCGGTCGAAGACGACGATGGAGTCGTTGACCGAGAACCCGATCACCGTCAGCAGCGCGGTCACGAACAGTGCGTCGATCTGCACGTTGAGCGCGTGACCCAGGATCGCGAAGACACCAAGCACGAACAGCGCATCGTGCAGCAGCGCCACGATCGCCGCCACGCCGTAGCGAAACGAATGCTGCATGCCGCGGAAGGCCCACGTGACGTAGAGCAGAATCAGTCCCGACGCCACGGCCACCGCGATGACGGCGGCTCGGGTGAGCTCTTCACCTACGACCGGACCGATGGCTGAGAAGCCAAGCTCCTCGACCGGCCCCGTGGCCGCGCCGAGCCCGCTGAGCAGATCGTCCTTTTCGTCGATGTCGATGGCGCGGACGCGGAGCAATGCGTCGCTCTCGCCCGCCATCTGGACCACGGCTTCGGGAAATCCGGCCCCTTGCGCGGCTGACGTGACGTCCTCTTGCGTGGTTTCCGCTGCAACGCGCACTTGCAGCAGTGTTCCGCCGGTGAAGTCGATGCCGGGCTTCAGGCCGCCGGTCAGAAGCGCCACGACGCCCGGCGCCAGCAGCACGGTGGACACCAGGTACCACCAGCCGCGGCGTCCCACGATGTCAAACATCAGGCCGCGCTCTCTTCGGGAGTTGGTCGCGCGCCAAACCAGCGCGGCTGGTCAACGCCCGGCACCAGCACGGCCAGCCGCAGCAGCGTGCGGCTGATGGTGATGGCCGAGAACATGCTCACCGCCACGCCGATCGCCAGCGTCAGTGCAAATCCCCGCACGCCGCCGCTGCCGAAGCCGAAGAGCACGGCGCAGATGAGCAGCGTGGAGACGTTCGAGTCTCGAATCGAGGGCCAGGCGCGGTTGAATCCCGCTTCGATGGCCCGTCGCACCACGCGACCACGGCGCACCTCTTCCCGCGTGCGCTCGAAGATCAGAATGTTCGCGTCGACGGCCACGCCCAGCGACAGGATCACGCCGGCCACACCCGCCAGGGTGAGGGTGACGGGCACGAGCTTGAAGATGGCGAAGACGAGCATCACGTAGGCCACGAGCGCCAGCGCCGCCACGACGCCCGCCGCGCGGTAGTAGGCCACCATGAACGCCAGCACCAGCACGGCGCCCACGATGCCGGCGCGCACCGAGAGCGCCAGCGACTCTTCGCCCAGCGTCGGCCGCACGGTCAGGTTCTGCACCACCTTGAGCGGCACCGGCAGGGCGCCGTATTGCAGCTGGATCGCCACCCGGCGCGCCTCGTCCGGCGTGAACGTGCCGCGGATAACGCCCTCGTCGCGAATCGGCGCCTCGATCACCGCCGAGTTGATGACGATGTCGTCCACCGTGATGGTGAGCCACTGGCCCAGGTTGGTGCTGGTGTGCCTCTCGAAGTGCTCTCCCGATGACGGCTTAAGTTCGAAGGCGATCATGGACGCGCCGAGCTGATCGAACTCGACGCGTGCCGACTGGAGATCCGCCCCGCGCAGCACAACGTCTTCCGGATCGGCCACGAAGACCTCGTCGTCCGGGTAGGGTCGTGAACCGGTATCGACGATCAGAAGCTGTCCGGTTTCGCGGAAGAGCTCAATCGCATCGTCGAGCGGATCCGCGCACTCCTCGGTCGCGGGATCACAGTTCGGGTCCGGACCGCCGAGGCCGGGAAGCTCCACGATCAGCCGGGTGTCGCCCTCGATCTGAATGACCGGCTCGGCGACGCCCAATGCGTTGACGCGATTCTCGATGATTTGCCGCACGGCCTCCATGGCATCCGTGTCGACCTCCTGGCCGGGCGCGGGGTCGGCCTCGAAGCGCACGTGCAACCCGCCCTGGAGATCCAATCCCTGCCGAAACTCCAGGTCCGAGAAATCGCGCGTGCCGACCTGCACCGGGAATCCCGGTGAGTTCGGGACCACGATGTACAGCGCCAGCGCGAACATGATCGCGATGAGCGCCAGAATCCCAAGGTGCCGACGACGCACGTCAGAGGCTCGGGGCGAAGATTCGGGGCATGGCCTTGATGATACGCGGCGCTAGCCGTAGGTTCCGTCGTGTCGCTGGTGCAACCAGATCGGATTGCCGTCGGGATCGGCGATCATGGCATTGAGGCAGGCTGGGGTATCGCGTGTCGCGTGCAGGACCTCGACGCCGCGGTCCCGCGCCTCCGCCAATGCGGCGTCTACGTCATCGACTGCCAGCGCCACGAGCACGCGAGGAGGCTGAAGGCCCACATGCGCCGGCGTAACTGCCAGCGTCACGGACCCAGCCTGGAATTCGCGCCAGTCGTCGTCCTGGATCCCCGCTTCCGGTAGCCCAAGCACGTCACGGTAGAACCGCGCCGTTCGCTCGACATCGGCGGCGACGATCCAGATGAAATCGACGCCTTTGATCTGCAACCCCAGCCTCCATGGGCGCCACGTGCAAGCTCCTCACGCCCCATCATGCAAGCGTGGAAGGGTGAGGTCGACCTGGCCAACGTGGTGGTGGAAGCCTGCCTCCAGCCGGGTGCCGATTCAGGTGAGCTGCGTCGGGCGGCTCGCCGCCTTGACTCTCCAAGAGCGACCGCTCGGATTAGTATCGGATCTGGTCGGCAGTCACTCGGTGTTTGCGGCCCGGCAAATCACCTGGCGCATACCCCAAACGATTTCGTGCGGTGATGGCGACGCCGCGAGTCCATCGAGTTCAACCGCGACCTCATCGATGCTCGGCGCGGAGAAGCTTGCCCTCGCTGCCGGCGTAACGCCCCAACCGGCGATGTTCAGTCGGAACATCGCCGCCGCCTGGCCCGTGCTCACGGGCTGCTCGACCAATCGGCTGGAAACAACAGCCAGTCCAGTGCCCGGAATGAGCTGCTCCATCGCCTTGCCCGCATAGAGCCGCCCGCCTCCGGCATCGACAACCTGCTCGACCATTTCGAGGTAGCGCAGGAATTTCGGATGCGTCGTCCAAATGTCCGAGACTTCGTCCAGCAGGAGAAGACCTGCCGGCCGAATCTGCGTGGCCCAGGCGGCGAGAGTCGACGGTGGGTCGGACACATGCGGCAGCAGAAAATGCGAAAACAGCAGATCGCCTGGCCCGAACGGAAACGGTGTGCGGGTCACGTCATGCTGGAAGTACTCGACGCCCGCCATTGGCCGAGCCCGCGCCACCTCGATGAAGCGGCTGGAGGCGTCGAGTCCGACGGTGCGCTGAGGTGCCACGGTTTCTGCCACGATGCGTGTCGTGTATCCGGGTCCACAGCCCAGGTCGTAGGCCAACTCCGGGCTGGCCTGCGCCTGCTCCAGGAAGCTCGCCATCTCCGGCTGAAACACTTCGGCGGCGAGCCGCAATCGCTTGCCGGCGACGTCCGTATCTCCAAATGTGTAGCCGCGTTCGCTCATGCGCCCGCTCGCCCTATCCACACCCGCGACGCTGCCGAATATCCCACGAACTCGAAGCGCCTCCGGGGCTCGCCGATCGTAAGCTCCAGCGTTAGACCGTCGTTCGTTGGAGCGCAGCGTGCGAAAGCTCGTGCTGGTGCGTCACTCGCAGCCTTGGATCGAGCGCGACGTGCCGGCAGCCGAATGGAGACTCAGCGAGCTTGGGCGGCGTCGGGCCGAGTCGATGGCCGCTAGGCTTCGCGGCTACCGCGCGAACCTCATCTGGTGCAGCCGAGAGCCCAAGGCCGTCGAGACCGCCGAGATCGTCGGGAGCGCGCTCGGCATCCCGGTGCGGATCAAGGCCGGGCTCGAAGAGCACCATCGCCAAAACGCACCATTCTTTCCCACCACCCAAGAGTTCGAGCAAGCAATTGAAGAGTTCTTTTGCCAGCCGTCGCGACTCGTCTTCGGCTCCGAGACCGCGAGCCAGGCATGCGGCCGATTCAGCGCCGCGATTGAAGCTGTCCTCGAAGCGGATTCCGGGGACGCCATCGTGGTCACCCACGGCACGGTGATGACGCTTTACCTGGCGCAAGTGGCCGGCCTTCAGCCCATGACCTTCTGGCGAGACCTGCAATCGCCGTGCCTGGTGGAGGTGGGGCTTTCGAGCATGCGCGTTGGCCCGATCGTCGTTTCCGACGAGCGTGAGCGATGAAGTCGCCGCACCCTTGCCTCAGCGGCTCGTGTGGCTAGCCATCGCGCCCGCCCGCCGGCTCGGGTCGCGGATGCACGTAGCGACCGCCGCCCACGTGCCGGGCCAGGCCCTTCAGCTCGAGCATGGTGAGAATGGCCGAGACACGGTGCGCGGGGAGTCCGGCGGATTGCGCCAGGGTGTCGATGTGCTTGGGCGAGGCGTTGAGCTGATCGGCGATGGGACGCTCGTCGGCGTCCGGCTCAACGACCGGATGCAGCGCGAGCTGGACCGGATCGACGCTGATGCCGAGCGTATCCAGCACGTCGGCGGCTGAGGTCACGGCGCGGGCCTCGCCGCGGAAGATCAGCGCGTTCGTGCCCTGGCTGCCGTTCCGGAAGATGTCGCCGGGCACGGCCATGATCTCGCGGTTGTGCTCGATGGCGTAGCGCGCGGTGATCAGCGCCCCGCTCGGAAGCGGCGCCTCGACCACGATGGTTCCTAGCACGAGCCCGCTGATGATGCGGTTGCGCTGGGGAAAGTTCTCCGCCGAGCCGCGCATCCACACGGGATATTCCGTGACGATGGCCCCTTGGTCCGCGATCTGTCGCGCCAACTTCCGATTCGCGACCGGGTAAACGGTGCCGAGCCCCGTGCCCCACACGGCGACGGTCGGCCCGCCCGCTTCGAGCGCCGCGCGGTGCGCCACGCTGTCCACCCCCGACGCCATGCCGCTCACGATGGTGATCCCGCTGCCGGCAAGGTCGCCGGCAAGTCGCTCGGTGACCAGCCGGGCGTAGGTGCTCATGCGCCGGGTGCCGACGATGGCGACCGCCCGGTCCTGTGACAAAGCGTCGATGTCCCCGCGGACGTGCAGCAGCGCCGGTGGATCGGCGATCTCTCGCAGCCGCTCAGGGTACGCCGGGTCGTCCCAGGCGATCGCGCGCCCGTCCGCTTCCTCCAGCGCCGCCATCGCGGCCTCAGGCTCGATGTCGCGCCGCGCGTCGAGCAGTTGCTCGACGACCTTGGCCTCCAGCCCGGCGCGTCGCAGCTCCGTGGCGGATGCGCCCCAGGCGCGCGCCATGCTGTCGAAGGCCCGCCGCAAGGCCCAGACGGCGCCCGAGCTGATGCCGCGCACGGCGTTGAGCGCCACCCAATAGGCCAGGTCGTCCGGCGTGCGGCCGGTCGGCGCTGGAAATTCCTGATCGCCCGCCGGCTCGACGGCGGGCCGAATGTCACTCACGGATGTAGCGTAGCCACGGCATTCCACACGCGCGACATTCGGCCGGCGGAGCCTGCGGGCTGCCATGATGTCGGCAAGCGGCGTCAGGCAGGGTCGAAGAAGGAGCGCGGGGGATGTCGGACCAGAGTGGCAAGCTGCGGGCGGCATTGATAGGCATTGGTCATGACCATGCGTGGGGCAAGGTGCAGGCGCTGCGCCGCTCCGATGACATGGAGTTCGTGGGCGCATTCGAGCCGGATGCCTCGGAGTGGGGACGGCAGCAAGCCGTGGACCGCTTCGGGGACGTGGCGGCGCTGTCCGAGGTCGACGTGCTGCACGACGAGTCGATTCCGGTGGTGTTCGTCGAAACCCTCCCCCGCCACAACCTGCGCTGGGCGCGGCGGGCGCTCGAGCACGGCAAGCACATCCATATCGACAAGGCGCCGTCTCCGTCGCTCGCCGATTTGCGGGCGGTGCTCGACTTGGCGGCCAGCCGCAACCTGCACGTCCAGATGGGCTATCAGTTCCGCTACAACCCCGCGATCGAGCTTGCGCTTCGCGCCATGCGCCAGGGCTGGCTCGGCAACGTCACGCGGATCAACGTCGACATTCCGACCAACATCCGTAGCTACGCCGACATTCGGGCCAAGGACGGCGCGCACGCCGGCGCGTTGTTTTACCTCTTGGGATGCCACGTGCTCGATGCGGCCATGCTGTTTCTCGGCAAGCCCTCCAGCGTGTGGGCCAGCCACCGGCGAGACGCACGCGATCAGGGCGAGCCGTTTGAGGACAACTGCACGGCCGTGCTGGAGTATCCCGGCGCGATGTCGCTGCTGCAGACCTGGGTCACCGGCAACGACCCGATGCACCACCGGCGCTTCCAGGTGATCGGCGAGCGCGGCTCGGTGCTCATCGAGCCGATCGAGCCGCCGGGCGTGCGTCTGTTCCTCAGCGAAGCGCACGAAGACTTCCCCGCGGGCTGGAGCGAGCCGGCGATTCCGATGCGCCCCAGGTACGACGGCGACATCGAGGACCTGGCCGCGTGGGTTCGGGGCGACCGCGCGCCGGCATACACGGCTGCGCATGACCTGGCCGTGCACGAGACGCTGCTGCGCATCTGTGGGGTCCTCTAGTCAGCGCACGCGGGGAACGCGGGCGCCCACTCGGGGCGCCCGCACAGGAAACGAGTCCGTGTAGGGGCAGCCCTAGTGGCTGCCCTTGGACCGACGTCACAGGGTCCTAGCTGAGGGTGCGAATCTCGGCGACGACACCCGGCTCGATGCCGCACTCGGCGGCGACGCCTTCGTTCACCTCGATGGCGTAGCGGGCCGGCGCCGCCGACCGTGTGATCGGCAGGTTTGGCGCAGTCTCATGCTCCGGGCGCATGGTCTGCACGTCGACGACGACCGAGTCGCCGTTGATGAAGACGATGTCGAGCGGGATGAGCGTGCCTTTCATCCAGAAGCTAAGGACCTGCTCAGCTGCATAGACGAACAGCATGCCGCGATCGCGCCCCAGGGACTCGCGGCCCATGAGTCCGACGGCGCGCTCCTCCGGATCGTCTGCCACTTCCAGGTAGAGCTCGCAGGCGCCGATGGATGCCACGGCCTGGATTTCGGGTCCGAGGGCCGGCGTCGGCTCGGGCGTAGGGGTGGCAGTGGCGGTTGGCGCTGGCGTCGGTGACGGCGTAGCGGTCGGCGTGGGCGACGGCCTTGGGGTTGGGACGATCGTCGCCGTAGGCACCGGCGCCGGCGAAGGCGTGGGCATCGCGGTTGGCATTGGCGAAGGCGCGGCAGTGGCGGTGACGGCTGCTGCCGCGGCAACTGTGGGCGTTGCTGGCGCCGTCTCGACGGGCGCGGTGCCGCAGCCGGCCACGAGCACCGCTGCGGCAACAATGGCGCCGACTTTCATGCGCCGACCGCCCTCGCCGACCGTGCGCGTGTCGAGCCCTCAGTCTGCGTCCGCAAGCGACTGGTGCTCGCGCAGGACGATCGTGTCCGAATGGTCGGCGGGATACGGCGGCGACGTCACGAACAGCACCCGGGCCGGAGTCTCGGCCGCGCAGGCAAACTCGATGGTCTCCTGCGGCAGGGACACGACGCACTCCCCGGCTTCCAGCTCGACGCCTTGCGGTTGGCCGGTGTCCTCATCGAACGAAGTGACGCGCACGCGCCCGGCCAGCACGTAGGTGACCTGCTCGATGGTGCGGTGAGCGTGCGGCCGGTAGGCCGCTCCGGGCTCCAGCAGTCCCTCGGCAAGCGTCATGTGGCGCGCGGGCGCCAGGTCGAAGGGCCACACGGGCACGTCGTCCGGCGCCACGAGGCGCGGGCCAACACGCCGCACCCGCAGCGTCGCATTGCCCACGGAGAGCGTCCTAGGCGTGCGCGCCCTCGCCCAGCGAGACCGGCACGCCCTCCAGATACCCCGCCTCGTGCATCTGCACCCACTCATCCATGAACATGTCGTTCCATTGGTCGGTGAGCGGATGCTCCATCAGCTCGGCGAAGACGTTCCAGAAGATGATGATGCCGTCGGCGCCGTCGCGCAGCGCCGCGTAGGCGGTGTCAACCGAGCGCACCAGCGCCGCCGTAATGTACGGCCGCTGCTCCCAGCCGCGGAACATCGCCACGCACTCGCGCACCAGCTTGGTCGGATCGCCGCCGACCTGCTTCACCGGCTCGCAGAACGGCAGGATGTGCGTCGCGCCGGCCTGGGCGACCGCCGCCGCCTGGCCCAGTGAGAAGCACGTGGTGCAGAAGGTCTCCACGCCCTCGGCCTTGAGCGTGCTGAATGCTTCGAGTCCGTGCACGGCGCAGGGAATCTTGATGACGATCCGGTCGGACATGCGCGTGAACACGTGCGAGACGTCGAGCAGCTCCTGGGTGGAGTGCCCGTCAACCTCCACCACGACTTGCTTGTCGGTGACGTCCAGGTAGCGCTTGATCAGATCGGTAAGCGGACCGTACTTCTGGACCATCTCGTTGAGCACCACCGTGTTGGTCACGATGCCGTAGCCGCCGCGGGGCAACCAGACTTTCAGGTCCTCGGGATCGCCCGCCAGCCAGATTGCGGGTCCGGTCCCCCGCTGGCGCGCGGCCGTCACCGGTCCGGCCGCCGGCGCGCTGTTGGCGTGTGCGTTTGCGTTACTCACTGTCATGCCTCCCGTCGACAAGCTGCAATCCCATGTCTTGTGTGGCGTTGGTGTCCAGGAAACTGATCCGCCAGCCCGACGAGCTGACGATCGGCGCCGTGCCGCCGATGCCATATGCCGCCTCGAGGGTCGCGAGCGTGACGTCCATGGCGTCGTCACGGAAGGCCACGTGATGCACGCTGGCGCCGTGCTCGTCGAGGTGCGCGGCGAACTTGCTGCGCGCCGGATCGGTGGGGCAGATTAACTCCAGGAATGCGCCCGAGTCGCCGACCCGCAGCGCGGCGTATCGGTTGCCTTCCTCCTCGGATGCCCAGATTTGCTCGGGTTCCATGCCCAGCGTGTCGCGGAATAGCTCGAGCGCCCGGTCGAGGTCAGGGACGACGTAGGCCACGTGATGAATCGCGTCAAACATGCCAACTCCCGCTGTGCCGTGCGGTTATGGCTCTGAGTCTACGTGGCGCGGCGGTCGCCGGCTGCCGCGCGGTAGTCGCCGTCGGTCGATTCAGCGCGTCATTGGGCCTTAGGGGCCGTCGCGCCCGCATATGGCGACCGCGACGGCCGATTCGGCGTGGTCGCGCTGGGGCAGATGTCGTTGAGCGTGCACGCGTCGCATTGCGGCTGCCGCGCCTCGCACACGCGGCGCCCGTGAAAGATCACGCCGATGCCCGCGAAGATCCAATCGTCGCGCTCCATGAGGTCCATCAGGTCGCGTTCGATCCGCACCGGGTCGCCGTGCTTCGTGAACCCCAATCGCTGCGACAGCCGGGCCACGTGCGTGTCCACCACCACCCCGCTTGGGACGCCGAACGCCTCGCCCAGCACGACGTTGGCGGTCTTGCGGGCCACGCCGCGCAGCTTGAGCAGCGAATCCATGGTCGTGGGCACCTGGCCGTCGAACTCCTCGACCAGGTGAGCGGCCGTCGCCCGGATCGACATCGCTTTCTGCCGGTAGAACCCCGTGGGGTGCACGATGTCTTCGACGTCTTCCTGCGGCGCCGACGCCAGCGCCTCCGCCGTCGGGTAGCGGGCGAACAGCGTGGGCGTCACCTTGTTGACCGCGACGTCGGTAGTCTGCGCCGAAAGAATCACGGCGATCAGCAGTTGGAAGGGGTCGGTGTAGGTCAGTTCGGCCGCGGCCTCCGGGTAGAGGTCGCGGAGGCGGCGGATGATCTCGACAGTGCGGGCGCGCCGCGCGGCCTTTGACTCGCGCCAGCTGCGCACCGGCGGGCCCGACCGCCGACTGGAAACCCTGCCGCGACGCGCTGCCATTCGCGGAGCATATCGCGCAGGCGGTTGCCGGGCACCGTGACCGCACACGGCGCGGCCACTGGCTGGCCCATGTCGGTTCCCTCACGGAAGGCCGCTGATATCATCGGGCAATCTTGATTCTCGGTATGGCTGCACCCAACAGACGCGCGTCGTTCCGAGGCGGAAGATCATGACGGCCGACGCTTCCGGCCACTCGCCGTCGCGGCGCGCGCTGCTCCTGGCTGGTCTGGGAGTTGTGGGATTTGCGGCCGCTGCTCCCGTTGCCCTGGTCGCGGCCCTCTTGCGTGGCGACGACGGAATGCTGCCCGCGGGCACTCAGGTTGACGGCGTGGACGTGGGCGGGCTTTCCCCCGAGGATGCCGTGGCGCGGCTCGAGGCTTACTGGGCACCTTATCTGGCTAACCCCGTGAGCTTCGAGCTCGGCGGCCAGATGTGGCGTCCATCCGCCGCCGATGTCGGCCTCACGGTGGACTTCCGGGGCGCCCTTCGCGGCTTGCTGGCCGCGCAGGGCGGAGGCGGCATTGCGCGTCGAATCTCCGAGCCTCCGGCGTCGGTCGATCGTGACCTGGTCGCCACGACGTTCGATGCGAGCGTCCTGCGCGCCTACGTCGCCGGCATTGCCCAAGGATTCGATCAACCGGCGGTTGACGCCAGCGTGACCATGGCAGGAACCGACGCGGCTGCCGTGCGACCCGGCCAGACCGGCCGCGTGGTCGATATCGGGGCGGCGGTGGGTGCGGTCGGCGACCTGACCACGCCGTCGCCGCCGGGGCGGGTGATCACGCTGACTTTCCGAGAGGACTTCCCGGCCTACACCACGGATCACGCGCGCGCGGCGCTCGATGAGATCACGCGCATGACCGGCGCCCCGCTGTGGCTGATGCACAAGGCGCGCGGGTGGACCATCACTCCCGAGGAGCTGCGGGCGGCCATCGATGTCCAGGGAGACGGCAGCGAATTGACCCCAACCCTGGACTTCACGCGCTTCAATGACCTGTTCACGCTCATCGACGACACCCTCGCCGCCGAGCCGCACCCAACCGTGTTCGACTACGACGAGGCGCGCAATCGGGTGCGGGCATTCGAGGTTGGCAATCCGGGGCAGATCGTGGATCGTGCCGCGCTCGAGGAGGCGATGGCGCGAGCGGTGGCCTCCGCCGATGAACGCGTGGTCGAAATCCCGTTGATTCTGCTCAATACGGGCGCCGATTTCGCTGAGAATCCGTTGGGCATCCGGGACCTGTTGGCGTCCGGCGATTCGATCTACAAGGGTTCCCCTGACTACCGCCTGCACAACATTGCCGTCGGTGCCAGAAAGCTCGACGGCCTGGTCGTGCCGGCCGGCGAGACGTTCTCGTTCCTGGAGAACATCGGGCCGTTCGAGCTCCGCCATGGCTGGGTGGAAGGCAGCGTCATCCTGGCCGACAAGACGGAGCAGGGCATCGGGGGCGGCATTTGCCAGGTGTCGACCACGCTCTTTCGCGCCGTGCTGAACGCTGGACTTCGGATCGAGGAGCGCTGGCCCCACCTCTATCGGGTCCGCTACTACGAGATGGGCCCGGCGCCGATCGGGATCGACGCCACGATCTTCAGCCCCGGCCTCGACTTCAAGTTCCGCAACGACACCGAGCACCCGATCATGCTGCGTGCGTTTCCGGACGAGAAGCTCGGCGCCCTGACATTCGAAGTCTGGGGCGTCAACGACGGTCGACGCGTCGAGATCGTGGACCACGAGTTGCAGGATTGGGAAGACCCGCCGCCGGACGAGGGCATCTTGGATCCGACCGAGGATCCCGAGTTCGAGGAGCAGGTGGAGTGGTCCAAGCGCGGCGTGCTGGCGGCGTTCTCGCGGGTGATCACCTGGCCCGACGGCAGCGAGACCCGATCGACGTTCCGCTCCAGTTTCGTGCCGTGGCCCAATCGATACGTCGTCGGCATCGACGTGGCCAAGGCCAGATTCCCAACGCAGTACAACGAGTGGTTCGACGAGAACCCCGAGGATGCCGCGCGCTGGGGCGTGACGCGGGCGCCCGACGTGCCCGAGGATCCGGACGCACCGGCTGGATAGATCGCGATGCGCGGCTAGCCAAGCGGCCGCGCGCCCTTCTAGGATGAATGGACGTATCGCGGGGCGTGGCGCAGCCTGGCAGCGCGCATCGTTTGGGACGATGAGGTCGCGAGTTCGAATCTCGCCGCCCCGACCAGCGAGCTTTGGTGGCGTCGGCGGCCCGGGGTCGATGACGTTGGTGCGCGGCCGCATTCGCCACCGCGGGCCGCCTCCAACGCTCGAGGCGCCGGAGCGTTGACGTGACGATGAGAACGACAACCGAGGTTCCCGGGATTGCCATCCATCGGCGTCCCGTGCCGACGGCGTTCGGACTCCCGACGTGAATGGCCCCAAGCGTCCGAGCTGGCGCGCCCTCCGGGCGATGGCGGTGATCCTGTGCACGGCGGGCCTGCTGGCGATCAGCGGGGCCTCCGCAAGCCTTGCCGCGCCCGGCGATCCTTCGCTGCTAGCCGAACGCCGGGCCGCGTCGGAGGTCACGCCGCCAGCCAAGAAGCCGCCGCCAGAGCCAACTGCTCCGGCCACCTCGTCCGATGAGGCGCACGAATCGGTCGGCAACTCCCGCGTGTTGACGCACTCGGTGGCGGGACGCCCTGTCCGAGTCGTGGAACTGGGCCGCGGACCGCGCTGGGTCGCCGTCATTGGCGGCATCCACCAGGGCAACGAGGCAAACACAACAGTCCTCGTCCACCTGCTGCTCGACCACTTTCAGGCCAATCCTGACCTGATCCACGACGGTATTAGCCTAGCGTTCATTCCCGATCTCAACCCCGACGGAGCCGTCGCGGGCACGCGCGAGAACGCGAACGGCGTCGATCTCAATCGCAACTGGGATGCGAACTGGCAGCGCGACAGCTATGGGCCGTCCGGGCTCGTTCCCGGAGGAGGAGGCACGGAGCCGTTCTCGGAGCCGGAGACTCGCGCCCTCGCGCGCTATCTGGTCGACCGGCCGTTCGTCGCGGCGATCTTCTATCACAGTCGGGGCGGCCTGGTGGTGGCCGGCCATGGCGACGACGGCAGCTCGGCTGAACTTGCACGAGTAATTGCCTTAGCCGCGCAATATCTCTATCTCACGGAATGGACGGCCTATCCCCTCAGCGGCCAGGCCGCCGACTACCTCGCGAATCAAGGCATTCCCGCCGTGGACGTGGAGTTGACCAACTACACCGACCCGGACTTTACACGCAATCTGCGAGGGCTGACCGCGGCCCTGGCGTGGGCGCAGGCGCTCGACGTTCCTGCAGGCGCCGAGCGGGATATCCCAGCGCAGATATCCAATCGCTGTGGGTGCAAGCTGGGCGTTGACTGCGCGGACTTGGGGCAGGCGCTGTGCTTGTGGTGACGAAGTCCTAGACGAGTTCCCGCACGAGGCCCGGCTAGTCCACGCCGTGCTGGTAGACGCTGAGGATCACGTCCTCGATCGGCGGATCGAGCACCGTAATGCTTCGCAGCCGCGCAGTCGCCATGATGAGGCTTACGGCGCTCACGATGTCTTCGGCGGCTCCGATCCCCGACACTCGCAGGCGCGTGCCTTCGACCACGATGGCGGCGCCCGGCCAGCGCTGCGCCAGCCTGGCGCGCGTCGCATCCGCCGAGCCGTCGGCCAGCTCGGCCTGAATCGAGCGCGTTGAGGCGTGTCGGTTCAGCAGGTGCTCCAGCGACCCGTCATAGATGAGCGCGCCCTCGTTGAGCACAAGTACCCGCTCGCAGAGCTCCTGGATGTCCGTGAGGTCGTGGGTGGTGAGGATGATGGCGGTTTGGTGCTCCTGGCTGATGGATCGGATGAACTCGCGGATTGCGTGCTTGCCCTCGATGTCGAGGCCAATCGTCGGCTCGTCCAGGTAGACGACGCGAGGACGGTGCAGAAACGCCGCCGCCAACTCGCAGCGCATGCGCTGGCCGAGACTCAGCGTCCGCACCGACTGGCGCATCAGCTCGTCGAGCCCCAGCAGATCGGACAGCTCCCGCAGCCGCGCCTCGTAGTCCGCCTGGCTCAAGCCGTAGACCTTGCGCAGCAGCGCATAGGCGTCGATGGGCGGCAGGTCCCACAGCAGGTGCGACCGCTGCCCGAAAAGCACGCCGATGTTGCGTGCGTTGTCGATGCGGCGCTTGAAGGGGTCGAGTCCCAGCACGCGGGCGTCGCCGGATGTGGGGTAGAGCACGCCGGCCAGGATCTTGACCGTGGTCGACTTACCCGCGCCGTTGGGTCCGAGCAAGCCGACGATCTCGCCCTCGGCCACATCGAATGACACGTCGTCGACGCCGCGAATCTCGCGATACTGCGGCGCGACGAACGATCGCAGCCACCCGAGGCGTCCGGCTCGACGCCGCTCGACGCGATAGGTCTTGGTCAGGCCATTGGCCTCGATTGCCGCGATGGGAACCTCGCTTCTGCTTGCGATGGTGGGATTCCGGGCTGCCGCTGCTGCGGCGCCCCAATATTCAGCCTACTCCCCACCCCGATGAGCGTGGGGGCTCCCCTGAAACTGGGCGCTCAACCGCGAACGCTGGAGTCTTGGCGCCCCGGCTGTCCTCCTGCGACGAGCGACGTCCGCTCCCGCCGAGGATCTTCTAGGAAGCTCCCCACATCTCCGGGGTGCCGACGGACTGATACTTGCGGAAGGCGAACCGGAGCATCACGAGACCTCCGACCATCATGGCTGCCGCCACCGGAAGCCCCAGAATGCCGGGCATCAGGTATTGGTCCGGCCGCAGAGCGAACGCGGCGGGATAGAAGACCGTGAACGCCAGCGGAATAGCCGTCAGTACGCCTCGGAGTGGCTGGTCCATGACGTCGATGGGGTACCGCGAGTGATCGGTGAAGGCGGCGATCCCGTGCGACAGCACGCGCGACCGCGTGAACCAGGCCGCCAGGCAGAAGAGCATCAGCCGCATGCCGATGAACACCAGCCCCGTGCTCAAGAGGGCGACTGCCAGCAGCCCCATCTGTCCCGCGCTTCCCAGAATCCCTGTGTTCGCCGCGGACACGATCGCAACGCTGAGCATCACGACGACCAAGCTGACATAGCGCGGTTGGGTCGCCACCGTATTGGCCCACAGCACGATCGGGGCCGGTCGGACTCGGACGTAGTCGAGATCACCTTCGTGGAAGTAGCGGTCAATAACCGTCGGAAAGACGAAGAGCAGGTTCCCGACGCTCTCGGCCAGCATGGCCGTGGCCCACATGAGCGTGATCTCCCACGGCCCCCACTGACCCAATTGCGGCGTGACCGCGAACAGCAAGCCGACGACCAGCAGCCGTATGACCCGGTATCCCAGATCGCCCAGGATCATCGAGAGGGCGTCCACGCGGTATTGCGCCAGCCGCTTGAGCGTCAGCCGCAGACCCTCGACATAGATCCAGGCCCAGCGCATCGTCAGCCTCCCTGGACCAGCACTCGGCGAACGAGCTGCATCCAGAGCAGGCGACCGCTCACGATCAGGCCAAGGCCCCAGGCTGCCTGAATGCCCAGGGCTGCCAGCGCGTCAAGGCCTTGCAGATGACCGATGTAGATCAGCGTCGGGGAGGACACCATCGCGTGAAACGGAAAGACGACCGCCGCCGTTGCCAGCCAGCCCGGCATCAGCGCCAGCGGGATGAAGCCGCCTCCCAGCACTTCCTGCAGCGCCACGCGCAGCAGGTTGACGCCTGGCGTCTGGGTAATCACCAACGTCAGGGCGGCTAGCACGTAGTGGAAGCCCGCCGCCACCAACCAGCCCAGCGCCACGCTCACGGCAAACAGCCCCGCCTGCACGCCGGAATGCGGATCGCCGACGATGCCGGTGAGGCGGAAGATCAGCCACGTCGGGACGGCCACCATCAGCGCATCCACCGCGAACACGCCCAGCCATTGCGAGTAGCGCAAGACCTGGTTGTCGATGGGACGCACCAGGTCCATGGCGATCTCGCCGGTGTGCACGTGGCGCAGGGCCTGGTAGAAGAACTGCCGATTCGCATGGCTCATCCGCGCCAGGCTCACGACCTGGGCGACGACGATGTAGGTGGCCAGCTCCGCCGCCGTGAACTCGGCTTGCGCCTCAACCGAATTCTGGCGGATTGCGGCCCACAAGCCGACCAGAATCCAGGTGGTGAGCAGGGTGATTGCCAGGCTCATGAAGAACCCGATGCGACGCGCCAGACTGACCTTGACGTAGGACCACCCGACGGCGATGGGGAGAGTCAGTGCTTGCATCGGCCGGGCTATTCCGCGCCGTACTGGCGGACGCTAAGGATCACGTCCTTGACCGTTGCGATGGAAACCTCCCTTGTTCGTGCGGTGCGCGACGGCCGGGCAGCCGTTCATGACCCGCGGAACGTCCAGCCTACTTCCCGCTGCGCCGCACGGTCGCCGCGCTCTCGCGGCGCGGCGACTCCCGTTGCCTAGAATTGTGTAGACCCGCGAGGACCTCAGGAGCCCCACACATGCCGATGAATGACGACTTGGCCGATGCGCTCAATGCCCAGATCACCCACGAATTCAACGCCTCCTACATCTACCTGGGGATAGCGGCCTACTTCGAGTCCCTGGACCTCGACGGCTTCGCCGGCTGGATGCGGGCGCAAAGCACTGAGGAATGGGACCACGGCATGCGCATCTTCAATCATCTGGCCGCCCGCGACGTCCCGATCACGTTGTCGGCGCTGCTCAAGCCCAAGACTGGCTATGAGAGCACCCAAGCGGCCGTCGCGGCCGCGCTCGCCTACGAGCAGGGCAACACCCGCGCGGTCAACGCGCTCTACGGCAGGTCAGTTGAATGCGGCGACTACCAGGCGAAGTCGCTGATGGACTGGTTCGTCAACGAGCAGATCGAGGAGGAGGACACCCTGCGCACGCTCCTCAGCCAGCTCAAGATCGCGGGCGGTGACGGCGCGGGCCTGCTCATCCTCGATCGCGAGCTCGGCGCGCGGCAAGGGGCGTCGCCGGAGGCCGGGGACATGGAGGGCGATTCAGCGCTATAGGCGGAGCTCCCCGGGGATCGATCTTCCCCCCACGGGAGACCTCAAGATTAGGCGTAGGGGCGGGTTTCAAACCCGCCCGGCCTGCGTGTGAACAGGTCCGGCGGCCGCTGAATCTCCGCCTCCGGAGACCTTGGCGTAACCCCTCCGTCATTCCGGCGAAGGCCGGAATCCAGTCCGGTCGCTCCTAGAAGCGCGCCGGAGGCTTGGCGTCGGGCGAGTCTCAGACCCGCCCCTACCGGACTCTGCAATGGTCTCCGGAGGCGGGAGTCCAGGCTCCATCCCGCGTCGGCCGAATCACCGTGTGTCGCGGCCGATCACTGGTGCCGCGCCTTCATGCCACCTGTGGAAAGCAAAACAAACGATTTCCCCCAACAGACACCGGTTCGTGCGCCATAATCCGGTATTGGCCCCGGTCGAATCGCGACTAAGGTAGGGATCACATGGTGACCATCACCCCGAGCGTGCCGCAGGTGGAGCCGCCCCCGGAACGGGAAATCACGGCCGCCCCGAGCGTGCCGCAGGTGCCGCCGCTGACCGAAGAACAGATCGCTCAGTTCAAGCGCGACGGCTTTCTCGTGCTGCCGGGGGCGCTCGATCCCGAGCTCTGCCGCCAAGCGCGGGACGACATGTGGGAGGCGATCGGGACCTACCTCCCACGCATGAAGCGCGACGACCCTTCCACGTGGACGCCG
Organism: Chloroflexota bacterium; assembly: GCA_026708035.1. NCBI lineage: Bacteria > Bacillati > Chloroflexota > Chloroflexota bacterium. The sequence goes on from JAPOVQ010000025.1 coordinate 145,920, forward strand.
ATCACCGACGAGGAACAGACCAACTTTCCGGTCGCCTATCACGGCGGGCAGCCCTATTTCGGCGGCGGCGGAACGCGGTACTACGTGCGCAACGGCACCAAGGAGTTCATGCTCGACCTCGGCCCGCGGGCGCTATGGACCGTGGCGGAGCAGCTCCTGGGCGAGGGCACCGTGGTGTGGCCGGCCGGGCGCGACGAGTCCGGGTCCACCAGTGGCCCCTGCCTGATGAGCGACGAGTCGATGGAGGTGCTGTACGGCCAGGACCTGGACTCCTGGCCCTCGCTGCCGACGTTCCAGACGCAAACCCTGCGGCTGCCGCAGCAGGGGCTCGAACTCCTCACCGGGCAGGGCACGCGCGGCCTCTATTGCACGCTGCCCAACAGCCCGGACCCGGGCCCCAACTGGCGCGGCGCGCATTCCGATGGCTCGTCATATGGCCGCTTCCGGCTCAACTTCGCGGCCTACATTGACGACCTGCCGCCCGCATCCGGCGGATTCACCGTGTGGCCGGGCAGCCATACGCGGATTTGGGAGCATCACTGGAAGACGTTTCACGCCGGTGAAACACACGTTGGACGGCGCCACCACTCGCGCAAGCTGGGTGGCCACGAGCGCCTGGCCGATCCCATCGTTGAGGCCGTGAAGGCCGACACCGAGGCGGTCGACACAAACGGCCCGACCGGCTCAGTGGTGCTGTGGCACCACAAGATCCTGCACGTTCCCGGCCAGAACACCTCCAACGACGTGATCCGCCAGGCCACGATCTATGGATTCATGAAGTCGCCCGAGGCCCTCTCCGACGAGATGGCGATGACCGACGCGGGCGGGGACATCTGGCGCGATTGGTCGGACGACGTGCGAGCAATCGAGGCGGCGAGCTAAACGAACAGGGTTTGACCGAGTCCAACGACTCGGCGTCTCAGCCGTGGGTGGCCGGCTAGGTCAGGTCGCCGAGCCGCGCCAGAATCGCGGCGACATGCGGGTGGCTCGCCACACGATCATTCGGATGCAGCCACCGGAAGTCGCTGATATCGGGACCAAGCTGCACCTCGCCGTCCGCTTCGACGAGGAAGACGTGGTGCCTGTTTCTCGAGCTGTCCCACGTGAACCGAAACTCGGCTCGCGTCGCCGTCAAGCCAGTCTCCTCACGCAGCTCCCGAATCGCTGCCGCTTGTGGCTGCTCGCCTGGCTCGATGCCGCCGCCAGGCAGCGAAAAGATCCCGGTCTCGTCGGTGACCGCGAGCAGTCGTCCGTCTCGAATCACGACCACGGTCGCCCGTTGGCGGAGTCCATCAGTCGAGGGTTCCGGATGCAGGCACTCCCACTCCCAACGCCAGCGCCGCAGGTGCCGCCCGGCATCGAGATCGTCATCACCCCAGACACGGTAGAAAAGGTCGCGGACGTCATCGGGCTCCCCATGGAGCGTTCGCCCGTCCCAAGTCACGATGCGGGAATCGTCGGGCTCCCACGCCGGGGTGCACGCATCGAGCACCGCTGAATAGTCGAGAATCGTGCCGTCCTGGTCGGCAGATGCCACCGAAAGGGAAACAGCCGTGCCGACCAGTGTGGCCACGACGATGAGTGCAAAGCGTCTCACGTGTGCCACAGCGTCACGTCGCCAGTTTGCTCGGAAGTATGACCAGCGCGACTTGATGGCTCCTTGTACTAAGCAATCGCGCCGCCGCCTCAATCCAGCCCCAAGTCGCTCCCAAGGATTCTAGGAAACCTCTGATTTAGTCCCTTCCCTCTGGAAGGGGGAAGTTTAGGAAGGGGGTCAGCGGCTGGCGCTCCAGACGGGGCCGTTTGGCCACGCAGTTTAGGGCACACTGCTACGGTGGCCGAATCTGGGCGAACCCCAAGGACGCCGCATGACCTCGGACTTGCAGCGGTGCGTCGCCGAATACGAGCGCCAGGCGGCGGCCGACGCGGCGTCGGCCGAGCACTCGCTGCTGGCGGACGGATTGGCCGCGTTCGAGCGCCTGCCGCCGGACCAGCGCCTTGCATCCGAAAACGTCCGAGCTGCGGTCAGGCTTTTCAGCCGTCTGCGCAAGCGAGCCGAAACCGTCGACCTGCTCACCGAGTATCTGGCGCAGGACTCGGAAACCGACGACGAGGAGTGGGCGCGCTGGGAGCGCACCGACAACCTGGCGCTGATGCGCCGCTTCGAGGAGACGGTGCAAGCGCAACGCGACGACTACGCCTGGGCCAAGGAGCGACTCGAACCGCATCGCTGGCTCCGGGTCATGTACGACGGCACGCAGGCCCTGGCCTGGTGGGGCAGCGGGAAGCTCGCTGAGTGGCTGGCCATCGTGCATGAGTTGCGCGCCGCCGTTCCTGTCAACGAACGCACGCGCGAGTCGTGGTTTCACCTTAATCGAACTGAAGCGGTGGTACTCGAACGTGACGAACGGATCGACGACGCGCTCGCGGCTGCCGACCGGGTCGTCGCACTGGCCGATCGCTTTCCCAAGTGGGATTTGGCCGAAATGGTTCGCGTGGAAGGGGATCTGACACGTATGTCCGTGCTCACGCGGGCTGGTCGCGGCGAGGAGTTCGATGCCGCGGCCGACCGGGTGATCGCGCAATTGGCTGAGTTTCCGGCCACCCGCACGGTTGCTCCCGATGGCCCGAATCAATACGTGGTCCTCTGTCACAACGCCGCCGCAAGACTCTATTCCGCCAAGCGATACAAGCGCGCGGCACGGCTATTCCGCGAGGCTGCTCGGGGTAAAGCGCCCTATCTCACCTACATCTTTCTGGCCGCGTGCGTGTGGGCGGGCGCCAAGGATCGCCACGAAACGATGGACTGCCTGCGCGAGGCGGCCAAGCGAGATCCCTCGGGATCAGTCTGGCAGCGCGCCCAAAAGCTACCCGAGCTCGCCGACCTCGCGGGCGACGAGGAAGTCAAGGCCGCGGCGGAGGGTGGCTAAACGCTACGGCTCTCGGACCGCGCGAGGCTTCCGGACGCGGATGAGGGGTACCGTGGTCGGATGACTCGTCCACTCCGCCCGCGGGCCACAGCGGTTGTGGTCCGCGACGGCCGGGTGCTGCTGGTCAGCCTGGTCGGCGACCCGGCCGGAATCTTCATGCTGCCGGGCGGCGGCGTCGAGCCCGGCGAGCGGCCCGAGGCGGCCGCCGTCAGGGAATTGCACGAGGAGACGGGCCTCGCCGCAACCCGAACGGAATTCATGTTCTCGTGGGACAGCGGCACCAACCGGCACATGATTTTCCTCGTCGAGGCGGACGGCGACGTCGAGATCGGCGCCGAGGTCATCGACTTCCGCTGGTGGGATGGGCGGGAGTGCCTGCCGACCTACCCGCACGTTGGCGTGGTGCTCGAGCGCCTGGGCTTGCGGTCCGTCTGCCAGCGACAGGAGCCAGGCGGTGGGCGGTCAGGCGCCCCGCAATAGCTGCTCGATCAGAAAGTCCGCGTAGGCCAGGGAGTCGGCGTCTATGGTGACGGTGGGGTTGCGCAGGGTGGCGTGCTGGAGCAGGCCGCGGGCGACCAGCAGGCGCTTTTCGAGGGCGTTGAAGAATTCCATGTCGGAGAGGCCGAAGGCCAGCCACGGCACGAGCGGCTCAAACGCCGCCAGCGCCTCCGCCGCCTGGCCGGCAACCGCCAGCCGCCACGCGCGCGCCAGCTGGTCGGTGAGTGCTAGGCCCGGCATGATCCCGACGATCCCGGTCGGCACCAGCTCCAGCATGTAGAGCCCGCCCCAGCCCTCGAACACCTCCACGCGGCCGCCGGTGGCCGCGATGATGGCGCGCACCTTGGGGCCCATGCGCGGCTCTTCCAGCTTGATGTAGCGGAAGTTGGGGCAGGCGTCGGCCAGCTCGGCGCAGAACTCGGCGCCGACGGAGCTGCCGCTGGGGTTCCAGTCCTGGATCAGCACGGGCGTGCCGACCGCGTCGCAGACGGCGCGCGCGTAGTTGAACTGGTCGCCGTCGGTCAGCGGAAACTGGCGCGGCAGCGCGAAGGAGATGACCTCGGCTCCGATGTCGGCGTTTTGGCGGGCGAGTTGGGCCGCGCCCTGGGCCGAGCCGTGATTGCACTGCGCCATCACCGGCAGGCGTCCGCCGGCCTGGTCCACGGCCACCTCGACGACTTCGAGCCGCTCCGGTTCCGTGAGCTTGTAGAACTCGCTGCCGTAGGCCGGCAGACAGATCGCGGCGGCCTCGGCCTCAACCGCGAAATCGACCAGGCCGCGCAGGGCGGCCGCGTCAACCTCTTCGGACCCTGGGACGAACGGTGTCGGGACGATTGGGACGACGCCCGAGATTGAAGTCATGGTTTCCCCCTCACCCCAACCCTCTCCCACGGTGAGGAGAGGGGATTTCCAGACGTCGTAGTCGCTCGCCCACAGTCCGTGTAGGGGCAGCCCTTGTGGCTGCCCAGGTCACCGGCGGAGCGGGCGCCCACAAGGGGCGCCCCTACAGGAAACGACTCGGTGTAGGGGCAGCCCTTGTGGCTGCCCGGGTTGTCGGCGGAGCGGGCGCCCACGAGGGACGCCCCTACAGCGAAAGGGCGTCCAATGTCCACTGAGCCGCGGACCATGTCCTGCGTGCTAACGGTCCCCGCCGCCCTGGGCGGCTGATTTCTGCCCGTAGCGCGGATACCAGTAGGTCCGGTAGATGCGGAAGCACTTGTCGCTGCAGACGATGACGGGCTTGCCCTTGTGCTCTTTCACCATCTCCTGCACCGGAATCAAGATGCCGCAGCTCTGGCAGCGCGGCATTTCGTCGACTTCACGTTGCGGCATGCGCCATCTCCTCTCGCTTCGCCTGGGTGGCGTCCTGGTCGATCACGCCCGCGTCGTCCAGCACCACGCCGTAGGTCTGCTCGGCTGCGTGCGCGTCGATCAGCTCGTCGGCCACGTCTTGGCGCACCAGCTCGGGCTGCCGCTCATGGGGAGCGCCGTAGCCGCCGCCACCGGGCGTGCAGAGCATGATCAGGTCGCCTTCTTCGAGCTCGACGTTTGAGAACTTGCCCGCCGAAATTCGGTCATAGAGGTCCTTGGCCGAGAGCCATTCGTCGGCGCCCGCAGGCTTGAACAACAGCGCCGCGTTGCCCGCCGGCTCGCCGCCTTTGAGGCCCCAGGGCTGGAACCAGGTGCGGTTCACGTGGGCGCTGATGGTGATCGGCGCCAGGCAGCGCCAGATGCGCCGGACGCCAAAGCCGCCGCGGTGGGCGCCCGGCCCGGTGCTTTCGGGGATGACGCTGTACTCCTCGATGCGCACCGGATAGCGGACCTCGATCACCTCGCAGGGCGAGTTCAGGCAGTTGCCGTTCTTCGTCACCATCGCGTCGTTGCCATCGGCGTCGATACGTCCGCCGCAGCCCATGCCCTCGATGTGCAGCAGGACGAACGGCTCGCCGGTATCGGTGTTGGTGCCGTAGATGCCGAGCAAGCCGCTGGTGCCGCCGTCGCAGGCCTGGCTGCGGTCGCTCATCTGCGAGAAGGCGGCGAACAGCACGTCCATGGTGTTGGGGTAGGTGTCGGAGTTGCCGCCCACGCACGACCCGGGATAGTTGACGTTCACCACCGTGCCCGGCGGCGCCACGATGGCGATCGGCCGGTAGGCGCCGTGGTTCCACGGGATGTCGTCGGGAATCATGTGGAAGATCGTGGCGTAGGTCGCGGAAGCGGTCGTGCCGAACGACTGGTTGATCGCGCCGGCGGACTGGGGATCGGACCCGGTGTAGTCCACCACGATCTCGTCCCCGCGCACGTTGACCTCCGCCGCGAACCGATAGGACGTGTCCGGCAGCACGCCGTCGTCCTCGATCAATCCCTCCGCCGCATAGGCGCCGTCGGGCATGCGCGCGATCGCCTGCCGCATCATGACTTCGGACACGTTCTTGATCTGCTCCGACAACAGATTGAAACGGTCGATGCCCAGGCGGTCGATCAACTCGACGATGCGGCGCTCTGCCAGGTAGGTCGAGCCCACCATCGCCATCAGGTCGCCGCGCGAGACCTTGGGCGTGCGCACGTTGGACGTGATGATCGCGAAGATGTCCTCCACCGGCTCGTCGTTCTTGTAGATCTTGATCGGGGGCAGCCGCAGACCTTCTTGGAAGATGTTGCGGGTGTCGCCGAACGCCGCCGGCACCATGCCGCCGATATCCGTCATGTGCGCGATGTTCGCGGCGTACGCCACGACCTCGTCCTTGTAGAAGCAGGGCTTCAGCGTCATGAATTCCGGCATGTGGCAGCCGCCACGGTAGGGATCGTTGTGGAGGATCACGTCGCCCGGGTGCATGTTGTCCGGGCCGACTTCCTTGATGGCCCACTCGACGGTATGCACGATGGCGCCGATGTGGGCCGGGCAAAAGTCGCCCTGGGCGATCATTTGGCCGGCGGCGTCGAATACCACGCAGGAGAAGTCGCGCGCCTCGTTGAACATCGTCGAGTAGGAGGTGCGCAGCATGGCCGCGCCCATCTCCTCGCAGGTGCCGATCAGGTAGTTGCGCGTGACCTCGAGCTGGACCGGATCGTCGATGTTCAGGTCGGCGACGCTGCGCTTGGCGGATGTGTCCTGCACCATCTCACTCCACCTCCAGAATCACGCTGCCCTGCGGCTCGACCCGCGCCCACCAGTCGGGCGGAACGATTGCCGTGGCGTCGTCTTCCACGATCATCGCCGGGCCCTTGAACGTGTTGCCGGCGCGCAGGTCGTCGCGGTGATAGAACGGCGTGGACAGCAGCCCGTCGGCCTCGGTGAAGTAGACCTCGCCCACCTTGACCGGCGCCGGCATGGGGCCGGGTGGTACGTCGGGTAGGAGGACCTCCCGCCGCCGGGCGATGGCCGTCAGGCGCATGTTGACGATTTCGAACGCCGACTCCGGGAAGCTCCAGCCGAACTGCCGATCATGCTCGGCGTCAAAGGCCGCGCGCGCGGTCGCGATGTCCTCGGCGGTGATGGCGCCGCCGGCGACCGGGACCTCGAGCTCCCAGTTCTGGCCGTAGTAGCGCAGGTCCAGGCTGCGCTGCATGGCCGGCGCATCGCCAAATCCCTCGCGCGCGAAGTCGTCGCGCGCCCGCTGCTCCAGATCGTCGAAGTCCCTCTGTACGGTCTCGACGTCGATGTTGTCGGAGTAGGTGATGCGCGTCTGCATGTAGTCGAACCTGGTGTCGGCCATCAGCGCGCCCAGGGCGCTGAACGCGCCGGGGAACGGCGGCACGATGACACGCTGCATTCCCAAGTGGTCCGCCAGGTAGGCGCCGTGCAGCGGGCCCGCGCCGCCGAAGGCGACGAGGGCGAACTCGCGCGGGTCGATGCCCTGGTCGATGGTGAGCAGGCGCATCGTCTCGGCCATGTTGCTATTCATGATTTCGAGGATGCCCGCCGCGGCGCGCTCCGCCGAGAATCCCAGCTGCGCGCCGATCCGCTCAATCGCCGTCCGGGCGGCCTCGGGCACCAGCTGCACGTCGCCGCCGAGCTTGAACGCGGGATCGAGCCGGCCCAGCACCACGTTGGCGTCGGTTGAGGTCGGCTCCGTGCCGCCGCGGCCATAGCTCGCCGGGCCGGGATCGGCGCCGGCGCTCTGCGGGCCGACCTTGAGCAGCCCGGCCGCGTCCAGCCAGGCGATGCTGCCGCCGCCGGCCCCGATGGAACGGATGTCGAGCATGGGCGTGGCGATGGGTATGCCGAACTCAAGCTCGGTGGTCGTGGTTTGCGCGGCCCGCCCGCCGGCCACCAGGCAGGCGTCGAAGCTGGTGCCTCCGATGTCGGCGGTCATCAGCGGATCGAGCCCCAGGTCTTGCCCCAGTTGCAGGCTGCCGATCACGCCGCCGGCCGGGCCGCTCTGAATCATGGTGACGGGCTCGGCCTTGGCGGTTGCCGTCGCCATGACGCCCCCGTTGCTGCGCATGATCAGCAGTCCGCGCGCGCCGCGGCGATCCAGCTCGTCTTCGAGCGACGTGAGGTATTCGTCGATGCGCGGCTTCAGGTAGGCGTCGATCACCGTCGTGCTCGTACGCTCGAACTCACGCCACTGGGGAAACACGTCCGAGCTAATCGAAACGTAGGCCTCGGGGTAGAGCTCCTGCACGATTTCCCGCGTGCGGCGCTCGTGCTCGGGGTTGAGGAACGAGAACAGATAGCTGACGGCGATGGCCTTGACTTCCTCGGCGCGCAAGCGCTCTACCGCGGCCACCACGTCTTCTTCCTCCAGCGCCTGCACGACCTCGCCGTGCGCGCCGATCCGCTCCCGCACCTCGAGGCTGAGCGCGCGGTCCACCAGGTGCCGCGGCTTGCGCCAATGCAGGTCGAACGATTCCGGGCGCACGATGCGCTGGATGCGCAGCACATCCCGGAAGCCCTGGGTCGTGATGAGACCGATTCGCGGCCCGCGGCGCTCGATGAGCATGTTGGTGCCGACGGTGGTGCCGTGTACGAAATAATCGATGGCGGCTGGGTCGATTTCGGCTTTCGCCAGCGCGTCGAAGATGCCCTGTGAGGGCGAGGCGGGCGTCGTGAGCGACTTTGCGACTTGCAATCCGGTGTCGCCATCGGTGGCGATCAAGTCCGTGAAGGTGCCGCCCATATCGACCGCGACGTTATGTGCCACTCCTGTGCTCCAATTCACATTCAGGCCAGGGACAGACGCACCCTGACGGCCGTTTCGGCGACGCCGCCAATTCGTGCCGTCCGCGCCGTCCGCGCGTCGCCGGAACGCGCCAGCCTAGAGGATATAGAAATTCCTGAAAACCTTGTCCGTGCCGTGTGGCGTCGGTGCTGTCGATGGTCGGGGAGTGACGCGCCTGCCTAGGCGAGCCGGACGCGCGGATCGATGTAGGTGTAGAGCACGTCCACGAGGAGGTTCGCGATCACGTAGATCGTGGCCGCCAGCATCACCAACGCCTGCACCACGGTGTAGTCGCGCGTGAGGATGGCCTTGACCAGCGTGAAGCCGATGCCCTTGCGGCTGAACACCACTTCGATGACCACCGCGCCGATAAGCAGGCTGCCGAACTGCAAGCCCACGATCGTGACCACGGGGATCAGCGCGTTCTTGAGCGCGTGGCCCCAGACGACGGTGCTCTCGCGCACACCCTTCGAGCGCGCGGTGCGGATGTAGTCGCGGCTCATGACATCCAGCATGGACGAGCGCGTAAGCCGGGCCACGATCGCTGCGCCCCCGATGCCCAGCGCGAGCGCGGGCATGATGAGTTCCTTGCCATTGCCGTTGGCAATGGCCGGCAGGAAGTTATTCATATTTATGGCGAAGATGTAGATCAATATGAGTCCGATGAGGAAATTGGGCACGGAAACGCCGAGCACCGCGATGAATTGGCTTGTGTAGTCGACCCAGGTGTGATGCCGCATGGCCGAAATCACGCCGGCTACCAGCCCGATGAAGAGCGTCACCGCCATGCCCGCCAGCGTGAGCACCAGCGTCGAGGGGAATTGCTCGGCGATCACGTCCGTGATGGGCTGCTTGGTGCGGAACGAACGCCCAAGGTCGAGCCGCAGCACGTCCCACAGGTAGAAGGCGAATTGCTCGGGAATGGACTTATCGAGCCGCAGCTTGGCTCGCGCTTGCTCGAGGGCGTCGATCGAGACCGAGGTGTTGGACGTCCCGCCGGCGTCGCTGCTGTAGTAGAAGACTTCGACGGGATCGCCCGGGATCAGGCGCAGGAGCACAAAGACCAGCAGCAGCACGCCCAGGATTACCGGGATCGCGGCGAGCAACCGCCGGACGATATATCGCCCCATGTTGCGCCTGCTCCTCGCTCACCGTGCGAACGGTCCTTGGAGGCGCTCGTGGAGGGCTGAGCCTATCCATCCTTCGAGTCGCCTCAGGCCCGGCAGTGTAGCCGACGGCCCATCCGGCGAGCACGCTGCCGGCGATGTGCGGAACGCTGCGAAGTGCTGCCTTAGCCGCGGGAACGAGGTCGCGGAGCCCATCTCGTGAGACACTGCACGCAGCCCGACAACGGTGTCCTCGCGCGTTGAAAATTACAAGCGTCGAGACCAGAGTGCTCGAGTTGCCCGCCCGCGATCCCAATACGGGTCGTCGACGCCCGGGCTGGCTCGAGCGGAGCCCCATGGCGAATCCGATGTCGCGCTATTTCCCGGCCGGGTCCAACATGCTGCGCTGGGTGCCGGACTGGCCGGACTTCCTCGTCGTCGTGACGGCCGAGGACGGCACGCGGGGGGTGGGCCCCGGGAGGTATGGGCGGCCCGTGGCCGCCGTCATTCAGGACTACCTGGGACCGAGAATCATCGGTGAGCCCGCGCTCGCGACCGAGCGGCTGTACGACATGTTGGTCCGGCTGTGTGCGCCGTTCGGCGCCACCGGCCTCGCGTCGTACGCCGTCAGCGGCATTGACCTGGCGCTGTGGGATCTCAAGGGCAAGGTGCTGGAGAAGCCCGTCTACGAACTGCTCGGCGGACCGGCTCGAGACTCTGTCCAGTGCTACGCCACCTGCGGCGACGTGGACTGGGTCAGGGAGTTGGGCTTCACCGCCGTGAAGGTGCCCTGTCCCTGCGGTCCCGTCCATGGGCAAGTCGGCCTGCACCGCAACATCGCGAGCGTGGCGGCGGCCCGGGAGTGCATGGGCAAGGACGCGCAACTCATGCTCGACTGCTGGATGTCGCTCGACGTTGAATACGGCGTACAGCTGGCGGAATCGCTGCGCCCGTACAGCCTCGCGTGGATCGAGGAGATGCTCCGTCCAGAGGACTTCGACGGCTATGCACAGCTGCGGGCCCGCCTACCCTGGCAGACACTCGCAAGCGGCGAGCATTGGTACACCCCATATCCCTTCCAACACGCGGCGTCGCGCCGACTGGTCGACATCCTGCAGCCGGATATTGCATGGGTGGGCGGGTTGACGCCGCTGATCAAGATCTGCGCCATCGCGGACGCGGCGGGGCTGACCGTCATTCCGCACGGTGGGGCTGGGAGTCCGTATGGGCAACACGCCCTCGTCGCCCTTCCGGCGATTCCGCTTGGCGAGTGGTACATCGCCACGGCGCCGGGCGTTCCCCTGGAGAACGGCCCCTTGTTGCCGGGCACGGCCGTGCCCAAGAACGGCAGGCTGCGACCGTCCGACGCGCCCGGCTTCGGCGTGGAGATCGATGCCGACACGCTGCCGGCGTTTCGATAGGGGCGGCGCGCCGGCGCCGCGGGCTGGCTGATGGAGTATCGCCGGCTGGGCCGGACGGGCCTCGAAGTGTCGTTAGTCGGCCTCGGAACCGGTGGGCCAAGTCAGCTTGGCCAGACGCGCGGCACCACGCGTGATCTGGTTCGTGCCTTCGTGCGGCGCGCGCTCGACCTGGGTATCAACTACTTCGACACCGCGCCGGTGTATCACGACAGCGAATCGCTGCTCGCCCACGCGCTGGACGGCCTGCCGCGGGACGAGACTGTGATTGCGACCAAGTATCCGAGCGTGGTCGACGTGCACGCGGACGCGCCGCCCTTGGCGCCGCCGAGCGTCATTCGGCCGTCGGTCGAGGCGAGCCTGCGGCGACTCCGGCGGGACGCGATCGATATTGTGCTGATTCACGCGCTGCGGCCTGAGCTCTACGACGATTGCCGCGAGCGTCAAGTGCCCGAATTGCTGCGCCTGAAGGACGACGGCCTGGCTCGGTTCGTCGGCATTTCCGGATGGCCCGTGATGGTGGGCCGCGCCGTCGCTGACGGCTGGCCCGATGTGGTGATGCCCAACTACAACTTGCTGACGCACGCCCCCGAACGCCATGTGTTTCCAGCGGCCCGTGAAAACGACGTCGGCGTGGTCGCCATGACGCCCGTGCGACGCGCTATGGCCGATCCCGTGCACCTGCGCGAGATGGTGAGGCGGATGAAGGACGCGGGCCTGGTACCGCCTGCGGCACTTCCGGACGCGCAGCCGCTCGACTGGCTCATCCACGGCGACGTTGGGTCGGTGATCGAGGCGGCCTACCGCTTTGCGGCTGCGCCCCCGGAGGTCGCGTGCGTGTTGACGGGCACGGCCGATCCGTTCCATCTCGCAGCAAACGTCGCAGCCGTAAGTCGCGGTCCATTGCCCGCCGCTGACGTCGAGCGGCTGCGGGCAGCCTTCGGCGGCCACGACGAGTACTTCGGCGACTAGAGCCGAAGACTGAGCGAGCGGATAACCGCCGGGCGGGGCGGGAACGCAGACCGCCGCCGGGCCTGCGTTGACCTGTTCCGCGACGAGCGCGAGGCTCGTCGGCGGACAGGCCCTGACCGAGGCTCTCGCCCATCCTCGGCCACCCAGACCCGGCGGCGGTGCTGAACTCCCTAGACGCTAGCCGCCCTTCTTGTCGTAGAAGTCCATCGCGAACGCCTGGTCGAGCAGCGTGGAGTGCGCCACGCCACCGATCTGGTCGCTGTTGTAGAACCACTGCGCCATGGCGTCGGCCAGCGGGATGTTGACGGCGGCTTCCTGGATCAGGCGGTTCGCCTCCATCCACATCTCGGCGCGCTTGGACTCGTCGAACTCGGCGCGGGCCCCGTCGAGCAATGCGTCGATGGGGTCGCCCTCGGTCGCCACGCCCGGCTCACCGTTGTAGTTGAGGAACGCGAACGCGCGGCCCGGCAGCCCGTAGTTCGACGTGTGGTACTTCGCGTACAGCACGTCGGCGTCAGGGCCACGCCCGCCGGTCCACTGGTGGGTGTACTTCCCTTGCGCCATGTCGTTGATGTAGGTCGCGAACTCGACGTTCGGGATGTCCACGAAGATGCCAATGCTGGACTCGATGTCCAGCTTGTACAGCTCGCTCAACGGGTTGGGCGTATTCGGGAACTCGACCTGCATGCGCTCACCGTCGCGGTAGCGGAAGCCGTCGTCGCCGCGAGCGTAGCCGGCGTCATCCAGCAGCTTGTTGGCAAGGCCAACGTCCCACGGATACAGGTCTTCCATCGCCTCGTTGTAGCCGATGGTGCCCGGCGTGAGGATGTTGCCGGCGATGCGCGGGATGCCGCCGTTGCCGCGCTGCACCACGAGCTTCTTGTTGACCGCGTGGTTCAGCGCCTTGCGGACGACGATGTCGTCGGTGGGCCAGCGCGTCGAGTTGATGTGCAGGAACCACGGCATACCCGAAGACATACGCCCAAGGATGGCGCGGTTGTCCTGCTTCGCGAAGCGCTCCATGTCGATGAACTGGAAGTGCTGGATCCAGTCCACTTCGCCGGCCTCGAAGGCCGCCGCACGGGCCACCGCGTCCTGCGCCAGGATCTGGATGACAAACTCGTCGGGGTACGGGGCCCCCTTGTTCGTCGCCCACTCCGGCGCCCACGCGTAGTCTTCGTTCCGCTCGTAGGTGACGGAGACCTGCTCCTGCCACTCCTTGAACTTGTACGGACCCGTGCCGACCGGGTTTCGCGCGATGTCTTCGCGGTACTGGATGTACGCCGCCGGCGAGGCAAACGTGATCTGACGGTCCGCCAGCACCTGCATGAACAGCGCCTGCGGCGTCTTCGTCTTCAGATCGACGGTGAACTCGTCCACAACCGTGAGGCTCTCCACGTCGCCGACTGTGCCCGCGATCTCGCCCCGCTCCAGGCTCTCGTCCAAGAAGAGCATGAAGTTGAACGCCACCGCCTCCGCGTTGAACGGCGTGCCGTCGTGGAAGGACACGTCCTGCCGCAACGGGATGCGGCGCGTCAGGCGGTCATCCGACAGCTCGGGCATGTCGGCGGCCAGCCGCGGGACGATTCGGTTGTTGGGCGCCCAGGTGTACAAGGTCTCGTACATCGGGAAGCCGCTGCGGTAGGACCACTGGTCCATGCGCACCGGGTTGAACGAGGTGATGGGACCCGGCGTACCCCAGGTGATGCGGCCACCGCGGGTCGGGTTCCACTCGCCGAGCGGAACGGCTTCGTCCGAGCGGAAGAGGTTGATCCCCTTCAGTGCGCCGCGCGCCGCCGTCTCGGCCTCGATCTCGACGATGACTTCCTTCTCGACGACGACTTCCTTCTCGACGACCACTTCCTTCTCGACGACGACGGCCTTCTCGACTTCCTTGATGACTTCCTGCGTCACCACCTTCTCGACCTCGACCTGTTGGATCTCGGTGACGGTGACGATCTTCTCGACCTCGACTTCCCTGATCTCTACCTCGCCCTCGCCGCACGCTGCGAGCGCGGCGACGCCAACGCCTCCCGCCAGGGCCAATGCCCCGCCGCGGAGGACGTTCCGTCGACTCAGAGACTTACCACGATCCATAGACCTTCCCTCCAGTTGCAGGCTCTCCGGGCCTGTGCGCGAGAGGATACCAGCCCGCGCGGGCGATTTGCACCGCGCGGAATCTGTCGGTCGTGGGCCCGTTTAGTCGTCGATTTCAGTGCACGCCGGAGTCCGGGCACCGTCCGCCGGCGGATGAACCGGGCGATCCCGAGACCCTCCCGGCGGACGGTGCCGATCTCCCTAGGCGCTAGCCGCCCTTCTTGTCGTAGAAGTCGAGCACGGTGGCTGGTTCGTGGATTGTGGAGAGCGCCACGCCGCCGATCTGGTCCCTGTTGTAGAACCACTGCCCCATGGCGTCCGACAGCGGAAGGTTGACAGCGGCCTCCTGGATCAGGCGGTTCGCCTCCATCCACATCTCGGCGCGCTTGGACTCGTCAAACTCGGAGCGCGCGCCGTCGAGCAGTGCGTCGATGGGGTCGCCCTCGGTCGGCACGCCCGGCTCGCCGTTGTAGTTGAGGAACGCGAACGCGCGGCCCGGCAGCCCGTAGTTCGACGTGTGGTACTTCGCGTACAGCACGTCGGCGTCAGGGCCACGCCCGCCGGTCCACTGGTGGGTGTACTTCCCTTGCGCCATGTCGTTGATGTAGGTCGCGAACTCGACGTTCGGGATGTCCACGAAGATGCCGATGCCGGACTCGATGTCCAGCTTGTACAGCTCGCTCAACGGGTTCGGCGTGTTGGGGAACTCCACCTGCATGCGCTGGCCGTCGCGGTAGCGGAAGCCGTCCTCACCGCGCGTGTAGCCGGCGTCATCCAGCAGCTGGTTGGCCTTGCCGACGTCCCACGGGTAGAGGTCTTCCATGTCCGGGTTGTAGCCGATGGTTCCCGGCGTGAGGATGTTGCCCGCGATGCGCGGAATACCGCCGTTGCCACGCTGTACCACCAACTTCTTGTTGATGGCGTGATTCAGCGCCTTGCGGACGACGATGTCGTCGGTGGGCCAGCGCATCGAGTTGATGTGCAGGAACCACGGCATGCCCGGGGCCAGGCGTCCAAGGATGATGCGGTTGTCCTGCTTGGCGAAGCGCTCCAGGTCGATGAACTGGAAGTGTTGGATCCAGTCCACCTCGCCGGCCTCGAAGGCCGCTGCGCGGGCTACCGCGTCCTGCGCCAGAATCTGAACCACGAACTCGTCCGGGTACGGCGCTCCCTTGTTCGTCGCCCACTCCGGCGCCCAGGCGTAGTCATCAAACCGCTCGTAGGTAACGGAGACCTGCTCCTGCCACTCCTTGAACTTGTAGGCGCCGGTGCCGACGGGATTGCGCGCGATGTCTTCGCGGTAGGTGATATAGGCCTGCGGTGAGGCGAACGTGATCTGAAAATCGGCAAGCACCTGCATGAATAGCGCCTGCGGCGTCTTCGTCTTCAGGTCGATGGTGAAGTCGTCGACCTTCGTGACGCTCTCGATGTCTCCCACCTTGCCCGCGATTTCGCCCCGCTCCAGGCTCTCGTCCAGGAACAGCATGAAGTTGAAGGTCACCGCGTCCGCGTTGAACGGCGTGCCGTCGTGGAACTTCACGTCCCGCCGCAACGGAATGCGGCGGGTCAGGCGGTCAGCGGACAGCTCCGGCAGGTCAGCGGCCAGCCACGGAATGATCCGGTTGCCCGGCGCCCACGTGTACAGGTTCTCGTAAATCGGGAAGCCGTTGCGATAGGACCACTGGTCCATTCGCACGGGGTTGAGCGACGTGATCGGGCCCGGCGTTCCCCAGGTAATCCGGCCACCGCGGGTCGGGTTCCATTCGCCGAGCGGGACGGATTCGTCGGAGCGGAAGAGGTTGACGCCCTTTTGAAGGCCGCGAGCGGCCGTCTCGGCCTCGATCTCGACGATCACTTCTTTCTCGACGACGACTTCCCTTTCGACGACGACTTCCTTCTCGACGACGACGGCCTTCTCGACTTCCTTGATGACTTCCTGCGTCACCACCTTCTCGACCTCGACCTGTTGGATCTCGGTGACGGTGACGATCTTCTCGACCTCGACCTCCCTGATCTCGACCTCGCCCTCGCCGCACGCTGCGAGCGCGGCAACGCCGACGCCGCCCGCGAGGGCCAAAGCCCCGCCACGGAGGACGTTTCGACGACTCAGAGATCTACCACGATCCATAGTTTCTCCCCTCAAAAGACTCGCTTTCCAAACCTGTGCGCGAGGATACCAGTCGGGGGTATCTCGTTTGGGCTGGAACCAGTCGCCGTGACGGTGCGGACTACTGCGCCCAGGCGCTCGCTTGCGGGTCCAGCGCCTCGCGCAGGCCGTCCCCCAGCATGTTGAACGACAACACCGTCAGGGCCAGCGCCAGGCCGTTGAAGATGCAGATCCACGGCGCCAGGGCGAGCACCGCGCGGTACTGGGCGATCTCCAAGCCCCACTCGGGCGTCGGCGGTGAGGCGCCCAAGCCCAGGAAGCTGAGCCCGGCCGCCGAGATGATGGTCGAGCCCAGCCCCAGCGTGGACATGATCAAGATGGGGCTGAGAATGTTGGGCAAGATGTGACGCACGATGATGCGCGTGTCGCGCATGCCGATCGCGCGGGCTGCTCGAACGTAGCCGAACTCTTTGGCGGAGAGCGTCGAGCCACGCACCACACGCGCATAGAAGGGAATGCCCGCAACTCCTAGGGCAATCATGGCGTTCGTCAGGCTAGGCCCGAGCGACGCAACGATCACAATGGCGAGCAGCAGCCCCGGAAACGCCAACAGCACGTCGAGCAGACGGCTGATGACCATATCGATCCGTCCGCCGAAGTAGCCGGCGGCCATGCCGAGAATCGTGCCGCCGGCCCCGGCCAGCAGTACCGCCACGAACCCGACCCGCAGCGAGATGCGCGAGCCGTGCACCACGCGGCTGAACACGTCGCGGCCGATGTCGTCAGTGCCGAACGGAAAGAAAGCCGGCTCAACCTCGCCGCTCTCGCCCACGCGAGTGCCGCTGGACCAAGGCGGGCGCAGGCGGTTTTCGAGCACGGACTCGAGCGTCGGCTTCGTGTTGATGCCTTCCGGCGCGATCACGTCGGCAAAGACGGCGCAGAGCGCAAAGAGAATCAGCACCACGCCGCCGGACATGGCCGCGAGGTTGCGGCGCAGCCGCCGCCACGCCATCGACCACTCGCTGCGCACGGCAGCCGAAGCCACCGCGTCGATGGAGGCTGTATCAGATAGGGGTTCGGCTGTTGCCATTGCCGCCGGTAGGAGAGGGGCCGCGATTCGGGACGATACTACATAGGCTGGTTGGTGGGGGCGGGCCGACGGCGGACTACGCCAACGCCACCAGCGCCGCCCCGGCCGCTATGGCGCCGGCGCCGACCATCCGCGGCGCGGTTCGCGGTTCGCGCAGGAGCGTCATGCCGAGGGCCGCGCCGATCAGGATGCTGACCTCGCGGGCGGCGGAGACGTAGGGCGCGGGCGCCATGGTGAGCGCGATGAGCACCAGCAGATACGCGGCCACGCACAGGATGGCCACCAGCGTCACGTCGCGCATGGACACGGACACATGACGCCAGGGGCGGCGTCCATAGCGGGCCAGCACCACCGGCGTGAGCGTCGCGGCGGCAATGAGCCACATCAGGTAGACGTAGGTGAGTGGGTTGACGATGGCCACGCCTTGCTTGTCCACCAGTGTGTACGAGGCGATCAGCACGCCGGTGACCGCCGCATAGCGTCCGCCGGGTTGCAGCAATGCGCGTGCCGGATCCAGCAGCGAGCTGGGATGCCAGCTCCGCAGGTTGAGCACGTAGATCCCGGCAACCACCGTCAGCACGCCGGCGAGCCCCGTGGGCGACACCGACTCGCCGATGAGCCAGATGCTCACGATCAGCACCAGCGTCGGCCCGAGGCCCCGCGCCAATGGATAGGTGACCGAAAGGTCGGCGCGTGCGTAGGCGTTGGCCAGCGACCAGAAATAGGCCGCGTGCAGCAACCCCGTAGCCACGATCCAGCCCCAGCCCGCAGCCGGGATTGGCTCGAGAACGACTCCGACGATGAACGCCGGCAGATAGAGCACCGACGCGATGACCAGGGCGAGCCAGAAGAAGACCGGGTGTCCCTGGCCGCGCTTGGCGAGCAGATTCCAGGCGGCGTGCAGCGCGGCCGCCGTGAATACCAGCGCCAGCGCAGCCGGAGGCACGGTGAATCCCCGCCGGAGGTCGTGAGGTGCGGCAAGCTACCACGGAGGCGCCGCGCCCCCACGGCCCAATGTCGCCGCGAACCGGCTCAGGACATCCGAATCTGGATGGTGGCGGTGCCGTCGTAGCGCAGGCGCTCGCAGCGCGCGGCGAAGGCCTGCCAGACGTCCGATGGACCGTCGTACGTCCCGAAAACGTTCGCGGCTTCGAGCGTGATGAACTTTCCGGGAATGGTGGGGCGGGCGTAGCGGTCGTAGGGCCAGTAGACCTCGCTCAAGGCGCCCGGATGCCCGTGCCGCGTGCCGGCTTCATAGTGGGTGAAGATCAGATCGCCCGGAGCGACGCAGGTGGTGGCGTTCTCGATGGGCGCCACGACGGTCGGGTCGAAGTAGAACGCCGCGATGGTTCCCGAATAGATCGCGTGCAGGCACTCGGCCTGCTCGGGCACCCCCGCGGTCACCGCCGCGCAGGTTTGCGGCGCCGCGTCCCACAGCAGCTTGAAGCGAGCCGGCGGGGCGCCCGGCAGCTCGAGCTCGATGGTCGAAACCGTGGGCTCCCCGGTGTCTGATGTGGTCATGGCTGGCGCCTCCTGCAATGCCTCCCGATGCGCGACTGTAGGTCCCAAGCCGCGCGTCCGCGAGACTCGATCCGGATTCCTGTCTGATCTACTCGCCCGCCGCGATGGCGGTGAGCTCGGCCCGCTCGCTTTCGGTCATGTGCCACTCGACGGCGCGGACGTTCTCCTCGATCTCCTCGGGCCGCCGCGTGCCTGCCAACGCCACGCTCACGATCGGGTTGGCGATCACCCACGCCAGCGCTAGCTGCGCCACCGTGAAGCCGCGGTCGCGGGCGGCTTCCTTGAGCGCCTCGACTCGCCGTAGGTAGGCCAGAAAGTGCTCTGGCTCGAACAACGGCTGCTCGAACACGGTGCCGCGGCTGCGAAAGTCGTCCTCGCCGAAGGTCGTCTCGGGCGTCATGGTTCCGGTCAGCAGCCCGTGCGCCATGGGACCAAAGGCCATCACGCCAAGCTCGTGCTCCTGGCAGAAGGGAAACAGCTCGGCCTCGGGCCGCTGATCGAACAGGTGATAGCCGATTTGCTCGGTGACGATGGGAAACGTCTCCAGGCACTCGCCGAGCTGGGCCGCGCTGAAATTGCTCACGCCGCCGTACCGAATCTTGCCCTGCTGCTGGAACTCGGCCATGGCCCCCATCGAGTCGGCGATGGGCACGCTCGCATCCGGCCAGTGGATCAAATAGAGATCGAGATAGTCCGTCTGCAGCCGCTCCAGGCTGCCTTCCAGGTCCGCGGCCATCTTGTCGGGCGCGGTGCTGCCTTTGCTCACCAGCAGCACTTCGTCCCGGCGTCCCTTCAGCGCCCGTCCGACGAGCTTCTCGCCCTCGCCGAGCCCATATCCGGCGGCGGTATCGACCAGCGTCACCCCAAGGTCGATGGCCCGATGGATGCTGCGGATGGCCTCGTCGTCGTCGAACGGGCCGTACTGCCCCCGTCCGATTGGGAATCCGCCGAATCCAATGACGGAAGTCACCAGATCGGATTGGCCCAGCCTGCGGTACTCCATGTCGGCGTCCCTCCGCGTGTTCGCGCGCGGGTTTTCCCCCTCACCCTAACCCTCTCCCGCGCTGGGGAGAGGGGGCCGGGCCCTTCCAGCGACGGGAAACCTCGCGAAGCCTCTTCCGTCATTCCGGCGGAAGCCGGAATCCAGCGGACAGTGGGCTTCTTCATCCACCAGGGCGGGCGGTTCGCAATCCGCCCCCACCCGACTTGCCGGCGTTCCCGATGGCGAAGAGTCGGGCCGGCGATGCTCACCCTAGTCCGCCGTGGCCACTGACGTCGGCCGTGGCGGAGGCGACGGACGGGCGACCACGGCGCCCACCAGGATGGCGAGGACGAACACCGGCGCCAGCATCAGCGCCAGGGCCACGATGCCGGCGGCATCCATCAGCGCGCCGGCGGCGAGCGGCAGCAGCAGCGCCGATGCCCCCGAGCTGGCTTGCAGCCCGGCCACGCCCCGGCCGGCGTGGCGCGCCGGCACGCGGTCGGCGAGCAGAATCACGGGTGAGGTGGCGCCAAAGCCACCCATCGCATAGCAGAACGCGGTGATACCCAGAAAGGCCACGTGCGCGGGAAGCATGAGCACCGTTGCGCTGAGCAGGTTCATCAACACGGTAAAGCCAACGACCATCCGCCGCCCGTAGCGGTCCATCAGCTGCCCGCCCGCGAACGTCGCCACGGCGCGGAGGCCGCTGAGCAGGGAGAGCACCAGTCCCACGGTCGCCGGGTCGAGCTCGAGCGTCACCCCGCCGTAGAGCGGCAGGGCAACGGCCCGCAGCGTCGAAGCGCCGCCCCAAAGCAGCGCACCGAACGCCAGCACGCCGGCGATCGCGCGCCACGACACGGGAGGCTCGGGTATCGACGGGGACTCGGGGGCGGCGCTGGCGGCCGGCCGAGCGTCGCGGATCAGCGCCACGGCGATGAACGCGCCGACCACCGCCACGACGGCCGCCATCACCAGGGCCGAGCGCCACCCCAGGGCCACCGCCAGGCCGCCCGCGGCAACCGGGCTCGCCAGCATGCCGATCTGGAATCCGGTGAGCCCGCGCGAAATCGTGCGCCCTCGGGCTGCCGGCGGCGCCAGCCGCACCAGGTGAGCGACTGCGGCGCTCTCGACGAAAGCCGCGGCCATGCCCGATCCGAACACCGCCCCGACCAGGGCCCAGAAGCCCGGCGACACGGCGGCGGCCAGCCCTCCCAACGCAAACGCGAACGACGCAATCGCGAGCAATCGCCGCGGACCCACGCGGTCCGTCAAGTAGCCAGCCGCCGGAGTGACGAGAACCCGGCTCAGCGACGGTGCTGCCACCAATACGCTCAGCGTCGCGAAGTTGACGTCGAACTCCGCCTGGATCGGCACCAGCAACGGCCCGTAGACCGACGCCCCAAATGCCGTGGCCGCAATGATTCCGAAGGTGGCGGCGACCTGGGAAACCTCAGGTGAACGGGAAAGGGTCACGTGTCAGCGGCGCGGTCAATTTGAGGCGAGCGCGATGTCGTCGTGACGGTGGTGCAGATCGACCGGCGGCGTCAACCCCTCGCGTCGTTTCAGTCCAATTGGGGAACCCTTGAAGAGGTAGCGCATCACCACGAGCGTCGCGCCGCATCCGTTCGCCCCCGTATCGAGTACGGGGCAGGCCCTGAGCTTGTCGAAGGGTTCATCGAACGGATGCGAGCAGAGTCCACGGCCTTGCTGAGCCCCTCCTTGGACGCCGGCTGCTACGCTCCCGCCGTCCGCCCCAAGCGTGACTACAAAGGCTCGATCATGCGCACCGGCAGCGGCCGATTCACCTACGAACTCGTTCCCGGCTGGGCCAAGATTCCGCCCCACATCTCCACCGGCTGGATCGGCGGGGTGGTCTCCGACCGCCATGGACGCGTCTACTGCTTCGGGCGCGGCACGCATCCCATGCTCGTCTTCGACCGCGAGGGCTCGCTGGTCGATCACTGGGGCGACACGTTCGTCAGCCACGCGCACGGGGCGTTCATCGACGACGAGGAGCAACTCTGGCTCACGGATCGCTTCGCCCAGGTCGTGTGGGTCTGCGACACGGCGGGCCGGGTGCTCCGCAAGGTCGGCCTGCTGCACATCAGGTCCACCGACGACGACTATCACATGAAGGGCGACCCACCGCCGGGCGAGCCGCCGCGTTTCGACGGCTTCAACCACCCCACCAACACGCACCTGGCCGCCGACGGCACCGTCTTCATCTCCGACGGCTACCGGGCCGCCAAGTGCCACCGATTCTCAGTGGCAGGTGTGATCGAGAAATCCTGGGGCAGCCCCGGCAGCGGGCCGGGTCAGTTCGACCTGCCGCACGGCATCTGGGTCACGCGCGACGACCGCGTGCTCGTGGCCGACCGCGAAAACAGCCGCGTGCAGGTCTTCACCCGCGACGGCGAGTTCCAGGCGGAATGGACCGGCCTCCACCGGCCCACGAACCTCTACGTCGACGAGGAGGCCGACGCCATCTACGTGGCCCAGCTCGACGGTCGCGTTTCGGTGCTCGATCTCGACGGCACGCGCATCACCCAGCTGGGCGAACCCGGGACCGGCCCCGGCCAGTTCGGAGCCCCGCACGACGTCTGGATCGACGACCAGGGCGCGCTCTACGTCTGCGAAGTCCAACGCGCCAACCGGCTCCACAAGTTCGTGCCGGTTTAATCCGGTCCGCCAAGCGACACCGGATAGCGAGGCTCTTGTCGTGCCTGCCTTCCCGTTCACGCTGGCCCCGATGACCGCTGGGCTGGTGAGTGATACGGTGACTCAAAGTGACTCACATTTTGACTCATTTTGGAAGTGCCTGCGATGCACCAACTCACGGTTAGAGGCTTCGACGACGAATTGAGCCGCCGGCTGCGCCGACTGGCGAAGCGCGAGGGGATCTCCCTGAATCAGGCCGCGCTAAAGTTGCTCCGGAAGGGAGCCGGGCTCACGGACAGTGCCGGAGGCGCGGATACCATCGGCGACTCCCTGGATCACCTGATCGGGACCTGGTCTGCCGCCAGAGCGGATGAACTGGATGCTGCGCTGCGTGAGTTCGACACCATCGACGAGTCGGTCTGGCGGTGAGGGGTCTGCTGGACGCCAATGCCTACTCGCTGCTCGTGCGCGGGCATAGGCAGGTGATCGACATTGTTCGCAGCGCCGAGGAAATCCTGCTCTCGGCGGTGGTGGTTGGCGAATTGATGCATGGCTTTCGCCTGGGGTCGCACTTTGATAGCAATCTCGCTGACCTTCGTGCGTTTCGGAATAGCCCATACGTTTCCTTCGTTCCGGTCGGCGAGGTAACCGCGGACCGCTACGCCAGGATCGCGGCTGCGCTGCGAGCGAAGGGTCGTCCCATTCCGACCAACGACGTGTGGATCGCGGCGCACGCCATGGAGACCGGCGCGGACCTGATTTCAGCCGATCGACATTTCGCGCACGTAGACGGGATTGCCTGGGTCCCAATTGCAGCGCGCTGATCTTGCGAACGGCGCTAGCTGACAGCGCCAGCCACTTATGCCGGAGCGCGGCGCCCGGCGTTGCCTAGCCTCGCCCGCCGTCCGTAATCCGCGCCGACGCCAGCAGTTCCTTGCCGCTCTCCGATAGCTCGTCGAACTGCGCGCCGGTCATCTCGACCCAATGGCCCGAGTAGTACCAGGGGCGCGTGTAGACCAGGCAGAGCTCCGGGCGCGCGTGGTCGGAGCGGTTGGGGGTGCCGCGGTGCAGCGGGCGCGGGTCTTGCATCCAGATCGAGCCCTTCTTGAGGTTGAGCCGTCTGGGCCGGAAATCCCCCGCCTCGAGCACGTCGTTGTAGCGGCCCTGCAGGCTGGGATCGGCCAGATACTGCGTACCGGGCAGGATCTCGAAGCTGCCGTTCTCTTCGAAGGTGTCGACCAGCGGGATCTTGGCGCTGACGGTGTCGCAGGTCTGGGTGCCGATGTGGGGCGTTGTCAGCGCCATGTCGCGATGCCACCGCTGATAGGTGCTGTCGGGGTAGGGATTGTTGGATGTGTATCCCGTGAGTTGGTAGTCCGATACGCCCCAATAGCGATCCATGAACGCCAGCACGGTGGGATGCTCGTAGACGGCGGGATCGGAAAAGGGCATGGCCCAGGGCAGGTCGACGGTGTAGCGGTTGGGATAGCCCAGGCGTCCGCGCCCCGTGGCCAGGTCGCCCGAGAGCTCCCGCGAGTTCCGCGCGCGCACGGTCTCCAGCAGGGGCATGAACGCCGCGTGAAGGGCATCGACCAGCTCAACCGGAATCGCGTTCTCTAGAACCGTGAACCCGTTGGTCCGGTACTCGGCCACGCGCAGGTCCAGGTCGTCGTGCGGTGCGTTCATCGGGCGGCCCGTTCGCTCACGCCGGGTGCGGCGAGCTTAGCGCGTCGCAATGATTCGTTTTGATTCAGACACTGTGCCGTCGGCGGCGGACCCCTCACCCTCACCCTCTCCCGCGGAAGGGAGAGGGGACCAGACCGAGGACAAAGAGGCGGGATACTGCCGTTCGCCGGTCGGAGTGATCCACTACCTAGGCTGCGCGGCGGCTATGCGGGGTCCGGCACCTCGAACAGGAAGCCCTCGATCTCGATGTTGAGTCCGGTCAGGTCCGGCGGCACGTCGAAGACCACGCTCACTCTTGCTTCCTTGCCGGCGGGCAGACTCTCCACCAGATAAAGCGGCCGGCCCCGTTCGATGTCGGGCACCATGCCCGTGAGCGCGTTTGTCCCCAGGTTGCTCACGGCAATCTCGTCACCGTCGGCGGTGAGGAGGACGATGTTGGCCTTGGCAATCGTGGTGAACGACGACGACCCGTTCTTGAAGTGCATGTTCACGAGCTTGAACACGCCATTCTTCGGCTTGAACGGGGAGCCGGTGAACTGCTTCAACTCGTCGAGGTTAGCTACCCCAATCAAGGTGACTTCGAACCCAGTGGCGTCGACCAGGGAGTCGCCGGCCGTCGGCAAGCCGCTGCGTGAGACCGCCACCTGCTGCTCGACCTCGACACGCGCCTCGGCACGCACTTCCGCGTAGATAGGCACGGTTGTTGTGGCCGCGGGCGTGGCCGTCTCGGTCGCGGTGGACTCGGTGCTCGGCGTTTGCGCGGCCGGTGTGGCCGGCCGGGCGGTAATCGCCGCAGCCGCTGTGCGAGCGGCGGCCTGAGCGGCGACCGTCGCCACGGGCGTTGCATCGGCCGCGTCCGCCGCCGCGTCGCCGGGACCTTGCGCGAGCGACACCACGGCGATCATCACCGCAATAACCACAATCAGCGCGAGCAGCGCCAAGTAGAACTTCGGGACGCTGCGGACAGTTCGACCGATCGTGCCCACGGTGCGATCTCCTTTAGCCGCGCTCCAACTCAATTCCCTGGCGCCGGTCAGCGCTCCACGCGAACGCGCCGCAAATCGCGAGGCCGGCACCCGATTATGCCTGTCGGCGCCGCGGCGCCGGGCGCGCGATATCATCGGGCGCCTTCAGCAAGATGCGGCGTTCGGCCGGTGGCGATTCCCAGCCGTGTCTCCAGCGCGAATTGATGGGCGGTTCCCCGTCGCACCGGACAACGTCGTTTAGCCATGCCGCTCGGCTTGCTGAAATACGGACTGCGACCGCGCCGCCCGCCTGACCGGTTTCTCCCGCCCCGCCCGGAGCTCAAGCGCGCCTACGACACCGTGATCATCGGCGGCGGCGGCCACGGTCTCGCGGCGGCCTACTACCTGGCGACCGAGCACGACATCACCGACGTCGCAGTGCTCGACAAGGGCTATCTCGGCGGCGGGAACACGGGTCGAAACACCGCCATCGTGCGGGCCAACTATCTGACCGAGGAAGGCGTGCAGTTCTACGCCGAGTCCCTGGATCTCTGGCGCGGGCTGAGCAGCGAGCTCGACTTCAACCTGCAGTACACCGAGCGCGGCCACCTCACGCTGGCCCACGCCGACTCGGCCATCCGGACCATGCGCTGGCGCGCCGAGGTCAACAAGCACTTCGGGGTCGATTCCGAGCTGATCTCTCCCGACGAGATCGCCAAGCTGGCGCCGGGCCTCGACCTGTCCGGCGACGTGCGGCATCCGGTGCTCGCGGCGCTGTATCACCCGCCCGGCGCGACGGCCCGGCACGACGCGGTCGTGTGGGCCTACGCCGCGCGCGCCGCCGCCCAAGGCGTCGAGCTGCATTCCGACACCGAGGTCACCGGAATTCAGGTCGAGGGCGGTCGCGTGACGGGCGTCGAAACCTCGCGCGGGACCATTCAGTGCAACCGCGTGCTGCAGGCGGTGGCCGGGCAAAGCTCCCTCGTCTCGGCGATGGCCGGCTTTCGCCTGCCGATCCACACCGTGCCGCTGCAGGCCTGCGTGTCGCTGCCGCTCAAGCCCTGGCTCGATCCGATCGTGGTATCGGGCAGCCTGCACGTATATATCTGGCAGTCGGCGCGCGGCGAAGTGGTCATCGGCGGCGCCACCGATCCCTACGGGCTCTACGCCAACCGATCGACGCTCGAGTTTGCCGAGGGCACGCTGCTGCCGGTGCTCGAGCTGTTTCCGTTCCTCGCCAACGTCAAGATGCTGCGCCAGTGGGCCGGCATGTGCGACATGACACCCGACTTTAGCCCGGTGATGGGCGTCACCCCGGTCGAGAACCTCTATATCGACGCCGGCTGGGGCACCTGGGGCTTCAAGGCCACGCCCGTCTGCGGCAAGCGGATGGCGGAGCTCATCGCCACCGGGCGCACGCCGGACCTCTTGCAGCCGTTTCGGCTAAGTCGCTTCGCCGAGTTCGAGCAGGTTGGTGAAAAGGGCGCGGCGTCGGTGGGCCACTAGATGCGCGCATGAAGATCATGCCGTGTCCGCTCAACGGGCCGCGAAACATCCAGGAGTTCACGTGCGGCGGCGAGGTGGTCGTGCCGCCGGAGCCCGACCGCGCCGACGCCGCCACTTGGGCCGACTATCTCTTCCTGCACGACAGCGCCGCCGGAATCGTGCGCGAGTGGTGGTATCACGTGCCCACGAGCTTCTGGTTCATCGCCGACCGCAACACGGTCACCGATGAGATCGTGCGCACCTTCCTGCCGCGCGAGCTCTTCGGCACCAACGCTCGGTCGGACCAGCCATGACGCGCGAGCGTCTGCCGCCTCCGGCCGGCAGCCGGATCGACCGTGCCCAGCCCGTGATGTTCGAGTTCGAGGGGCGTGCCTACACCGGCTACGCCGGCGACACCATCGCCAGCGCACTGGCCGCGAACGGCGTGTGGTGCCTGTCGCGTTCCTTCAAGCTGCATCGCCCGCGGGGGTCGTTTGGGTTCGCCGGTGACGAGGCCGGATCGCTGGTCCAACTCGAAACCGAGCCCAACGTCCAGGCCGACACGCGCCTCATCGAGCCCGGCATGCGGGTGCAGGCGCAGAACACCATCGGCGGTCTCGATAGGGATTGGGCGGCCCTGCTGGGGCGCTTCGAGCGCTTCTTGCCCGTGGGCTTCTACTACAAGGCCTTCTACAAGCCGCGCGGCGTCTGGAACTGGTGGGAGAAGGTCATTCGCCGCACGGCCGGCCTCGGGCGGGTCGATCGCGGGTGGGAGCCCGAATACTTCGACAAGGCTTACGCAAACTGCGACGTCGCGGTCATCGGCGGCGGCGCGGCGGGTCTGTCTGCCGCTGCCGCGTGCGGCGCCGAGGGGTTGGACGTGCTGCTCGTCGAGCGCGAGCCCGAGCTAGGCGGATGGCTCACCTACGGGCGGCTGGGACCGGGCGACAGCGCCCTCGATGACTTGCGCGGGCGCGTTCAAGCCCTGCCATCGGTGCGAGTGATGACGTCCGCGACCTGCACCGGCTGGTACGGCGGCGACTGGCTGGCCGTGGCGCAGGGCAATCGACTGCACAAGGTCCGAGCCAAGGCCGTCATCGCCTGCACCGGCGGCACGAGCCAGCCGTCCGTCTTTCGCAACAACGACCTGCCGGGCATCGTGTCGGCTACGGCGGTACAGCGCCTTCTCCGGCATCACGGCGTGCGGCCCGGCCGCCGCGCCGTGGTGCTGACGGCCGGAGACGAAGGCTACGCCGCGGCGCTCGACCTGGCCGAGAACGGGACCGACGTGGCCGCCGTGGTCGACTGCCGCCCGGAGCCGCCGGCCGGCCCAATGGCCTCCCAGGCCGAAGCCCGCGGACATCGAATTCTGTCCGGCCACACCCTGCGCGAGGCCTGGCGCGACTCGCAGCGCTTGCAGATCGGCGGCTTGCTGGTCACGCCCGTCACGGGACCCGTCGCATGCGCCGCCGACGGAGAACGCATCGACTGCGACCTGCTGGTGGTCGCCGTGGGCGTGTCGCCCGCTGGAGGCCTTTTGGCGCAGGCGGGCGCCAAGTTCCGCCCCAACGGGCGCGGGGCCGTGCCGCGTCTGGCATCCCTGCCGGACCACGCATTCGCCGCGGGCGTCGTGGCAGGGGCGGCGACGGTGGAAGAGGCTTACGCGCAAGGCGAACAGGCCGCCCAGGCGGCCGCGGCAGA
Organism: Chloroflexota bacterium; assembly: GCA_026708035.1. Taxonomy (NCBI): domain Bacteria; kingdom Bacillati; phylum Chloroflexota; species Chloroflexota bacterium. The sequence goes on from JAPOVQ010000025.1 coordinate 174,301, forward strand.
CCTGTCAGGCTCCGCCACCGATGCCCGTTCGATCCCCGCGCGACCAGATTCCGATGAACCCACCGCGTCGTGGCCGGTTTTTCCGCACCCGGACGGCCACGAGTTCGTCGACCTCGACGAGGACGTGACCATTCGGGAAATCGAAGACGCCCTGGCGGAGGGCTACGAGGACATTGAGCTTCTCAAGCGCTACTCGACCGTCGGCATGGGCCCGAGCCAGGGCCGCCTCTCGGCGATCGCGACGGCCGCCGTCACGGCAGCGGCTCGCGAAACCACCTCGGCTGAAGTCGGCGCCACGACCAACCGGCCCCCGGCCTACCCCACGCGCTTCGGCCTATTCGCCGGCCGAGGATTCCAACCGGTGCGGCACACGCCGATGCACGGATGGCACGTCGGCGCGGGCGCCCAGATGATGACCGCCGGACTCTGGATGCGACCGGCCTACTACGGGCGTCCAGATCAGCGCGCCGATGCAATTGCCGACGAGGTCTTGGCGGTGCGCCGCGCCGCGGGCCTGATCGACGTCTCCACGCTCGGCGGCTTCGAGATCCGCGGTCCCGACGCGCTGGAATTCCTCGAGCGCGCCTATACCCCCTCGTTCCGCCGTCTGCGGGTGGGCCGCACCCGCTACGCGCTGTTGACCGATGAGCAAGGCGTCGTCGTGGACGACGGCGTGGCGGCGAGGCTGGGACCCGACCACTACTACGTGACGGCCAGCACGTCCGGTGCGGAGCAACTCTATCCCCTGCTGCTCTGGTACCAGGCGCAGTGGCAGCTCGACGTCGATATCGCCGATGTCACGCCGGCCTACGGCGCCATCAACATCGCCGGACCCAAGGCTCGCCGGGTGCTGGAGAAGCTGGGGACTGACATCGATCTATCGCCCGAGGCATGCCCCTACCTTGCGGCACGCACCGGCGCGCTGGCGGGGGTGGACGTGCGTCTGCTGCGGATCGGCTTCGTGGGGGAGCTGGGCTACGAGATCCACCCGCCCGCGTCCCTGAGCCTCGGGCTGTGGGAGGCGCTGATCGACGCCGGCCGCGAGCACGGCATCCGGCCATTCGGCGTGGAGGCCCAGCGCGTGCTGCGGCTCGAAAAAGGGCACCTCATCGTCACCCAGGACACCGACGGCCTCACCCATCCGCACGAGGTCGACCTGGGGTGGGCGCTGGGCCGCCGCAAGCCCTTCTACATCGGCAAGCGCTCGATCGAGATCCTGCGCGAAAAGGGCCTTTCCCGCCGGCTCGTCGGTTACGCAGTGCCCGACCGCGCTGCGTCGGTTCCCGAGGAAGGCCACCTCGTGGTGCGAGAGGGCGAGATCACGGGTCGCGTCACGTCGTCGGCGTGGTCGCCGGTCCTCGATCGGGCCATCGGGCTCGCCTTCGTGGCGCCCGATCAGGCCAAGGTCGGCAGCAGCATCACAATCAAGGTGGCGGGGGGACGGCTGGTCGAGGCCGAGATCGCGCGGCTGCCGTTCTACGACCCCGACAACACCAGGCAGGCCATGTAGCCGTGATCGAGCCACGCAGCCCTGTGCATGACGCCGTTCAAACCGCCGGAGGCACGATTGCCGAGCACGCCGGTGTGACCGTTGTGACCGACTTCGGCGATCTCGAAGGGGAAATCGCCGCGGCTCAACGGCTGGGCCTGGCCGACCTCTCGCCGCTGCCGCGCGTGGGTTTCCGGGGACCCGGCGCCCGCGAGTGGCTATCCGCGCGGGGTGTCGACCTGCCTGACGAACCCAACTGCGCGCGCGTCCAGCCGGACGGCGCGATTGCGGTCACGCGCTCGTGGACCGAGGTGCTGGTGCTCGGGGCAATTCACGGCGCCGACAGCCTCTGTGCGCGCCTCGAAGCGGGCGCGGCGGACGCCGGCCGCGCTCGCGCCTATTCGCTGCCGCGCTTTGACGGCTTGTTCTGGTTCGCGCTCACGGGCGCCTCAGCCGCCGACTGCCTGGCCAAGGGGTGCGGCGTCGACATGCGCCAGTCGGCCTTCCCGTCGGGCTCGGTGGCGCAGACGTCGCTCGCTCGACTCAATGCAGTCATCGTGCGCGTCGACCTGGGCGAAACGCCGCTGTTCCACCTGCTCGGGGACAGCGCGTCAGGCGAGTACGCCTGGGGCTCGCTCCTCGATGCGATGCAGGAGTTTGGCGGCAGGCCCGTGGGACTGCGTGCGCTGCACGCGCTGGCCGGTGAATTCGAGTAGCATCGCGGGTTGCGCGGCGGCCCGTCCGGGCCGAACCTGATCGGGACCTTCGCCCCATGTGCGGGATCGTTGGGTTGTTCCTCAAGCAGGAATCGCTTGAGTCCTCGCTGGGCGAATGGCTAGAGCCCATGCTCGTGGCCATGGCCGACCGCGGCCCCGACAGCGCCGGGTTCGCGATCTACCACAATCCCGCCCCCGACGGCGCGCTCAAGCTCACCCTCTATCACCCCGAAACCGGCTTTAACTGGGAGACAATTGCGGAAGGTCTCGGCACGGCGTTCGTGGGGAGTGTCGATCTGCAGGTGCGCGTGACGCATGCCGTGATCGTGGTCAACGCCACCGAAGACGAGGCGCGCGCCTGGCTGCGACGGCACTTTCCCGACGTGCGCATCACCAGCGTCGGCGCCGAGATTGAAATCTATAAGGAAAAGGGTCTTCCTGACGACGTGGCCCAGAGCTACGCCATCGGCCAAATGACCGGTTCGCACGCCCTGGCGCATACCCGCATGGCAACCGAGAGCGCCGTGACCACCGAGCACTCGCACCCCTTCTCGACCGGACGCGACCTGTGCCTGGTGCACAACGGCTCGCTGTCCAACCACAACCGGCTGCGCAGCGAGCTCGAACGCCACGGCATGATCTTTCAGACCGACAACGACAGCGAGGTCGCCGCCGGCTATCTCACGCATCGCATGGCGGAGGGCGCATCGCTGGAAGAGGCGCTCGAATCCAGCCTGGAAGATCTCGACGGCTTTTTCACGTTTGCCATCGGCACGCGCGACGGCTTCGCCGTGCTTCGCGACGGCATCGCCTGCAAGCCTGCGGTGCTGGCCGAGACCGACCAATGGGTGGCCATGGCGTCCGAGTACCGCTCCATCGCCCACCTGCCGGGGGCCGCGGGCGCGCGGATCTGGGAGCCTGCGCCGGCAACCGTCTACGCCTGGTCGCGCAACTGACCGGATGATCACCGTCGATCTCAATCGCGTTGACATCCGCGAGCTGAATCAACGCCTGCACGATCTGAACGGCGACGACGGGCGGACCCCGTGGCGCATCGTCGGCACGGACGGACGGCACTCGATTGCCGTGGGCCTCAACGCGCCGTTGACGGTGTCCATCGAAGGTCACGTGGGCTACTACTGCGCCGGCATGAATCAGCACGCCGACGTCACGGTGAACGGACATGCCGGACCGGGCCTGGCCGAGAACATGATGTCCGGCGCCGTGCGCGTCACCGGCAACGCCAGCCAAGGGGCCGGCGCCTCGGCGCACGGCGGCCTGCTGGTGATCGAGGGCGACGCCAGCTCCCGCTGCGGCATCTCGCTCAAGGGCGGCGACATCGTCGTGGGCGGCTCCGTCGGCCACATGAGCGCGTTCATGGCGCAGGCGGGCCGCCTGGTCGTATGCGGCGATGCCGGCGCCGGACTCGGCGACTCGATCTATGAGGCCGAGCTGTACGTCGCCGGATCGGTCGGAGGGCTGGGCGCGGACTGCGTGGAGAAGGATATGACCGACGACCACCGCTCCCGTCTCGCCGAGCTCCTGTGCCGCGCCGGCGTCGACGCCGATGCGGGGTCGTTCCGCCGCTACGGCTCGGCCCGCACGCTCTATAACTTTCACGTGGACCACGCGGGGGCCTATTGATGGCTGAACTGCCCGATCCCGCCGGCCTGCGCGAGTCCGCCACGTTTCCGCCCGAGACGATCGCCGAGATCCAGCGCGCGGCGTCCGAGGGGCTCTACGACATTCGCGGCTGGGGCGCCAAGCGGCGGCTTCCCACCTTTGACGACCTTCTCTTGCTGGGCGCCTCGCTGTCGCGCTACCCGCTGGAGGGCTATCGCGAGCGCTGCGACACCAACGTGACCCTGGGCACGCGCTTTGCCAAGCAGCCGATCGAGCTCAAGATTCCCGTCACCATCGCCGGGATGAGCTTCGGGTCGCTCAGCGCCAACGCCAAGGAGGCGCTCGGCCTGGCCGCCACCGAGATGGGCACCAGCACCACCACCGGCGACGGCGGCATGACCGACGAGGAACGCGTGGCGTCAAAGACGCTGGTCTACCAGGTGCTGCCGTCGCGCTACGGCCTAAATCCCGATGACCTGCGCCGCGCCGACGCCATCGAGATTGTCGTCGGCCAGGGCGCCAAGCCGGGCGGCGGCGGCATGCTGCTCGGGCTGAAGGTGAGCGACCGCGTGGCCGACATGCGCACGCTGCCGGCGGGCATCGACCAGCGCAGCGCCAGCCGGCATCCCGACTGGACCGGCCCCGACGACCTGACGATCAAGATCCGCGAGCTGCGCGAGATCACCGACTGGCAGAAGCCGATCTACGTGAAGATGGCGGCCACGCGCGTGCAATATGACGTCCAGCTGGCGGTCAAGGCCGGCGCGGACGTGATCGTTCTGGACGGCATGCAGGGCGGCACCGGCGCGACGCAGGACGTCTTCATCGAGCACGTGGGCATCCCGACCCTGCCGGCGGTTCGACAGGCCACCGACACGCTGCAAGAGCTGGGCATGCATCGCAAAGTGCAGCTGGTGGTGTCGGGCGGGATTCGCAGCGGGGCCGACGTGGCCAAGGCGCTGGCGCTCGGCGCGGACGCGGTGTCCATCGGCGTCGCCGCGCTCATTGCGCTCAACTGCAACCGCCCGCTGTACCTGGAGGACTACGCGGCGCTGGGCACCGCTCCCGGCTACTGTCACCACTGCCAGACCGGCCGCTGCCCGGTGGGCGTCACGACCCAGGATCCGGAGCTCGAGGCTCGGCTGGAGCCGAAGGCCGCGGCGCGGCGGGTGCGCAACTACCTGTCGACCATGGTGCTCGAAGCCCAAACCTTGGCGCGAGCCTGCGGCAAGTCGCACATGCTCAATCTCGAGCCGGAAGACCTCGTGGCGCTGACCCCCGAGGCCGCGGCCATGGCCCGCGTGCCGCTGGCCGGCACGAATTGGATTCCAGGGCTCGGAGCCTCAGACTAACCGCGTCCAGTCCAGGTGCCCGGCGGTAGTGCATCACTCGACTCATCGCCGGACAATCCTTCGCGTAGTCGCTCGCGTCCGATCTCCTCTCCCTCGACGGGAGAGGGCCAGGGTGACGGTGCCGAGGCGTGGGGTGTCCGCTGCACACGTGCCGATGGAAACAGCAGAGCCCTCCACCGGTCCGGCACCGGGCGCGCGTTTCGCGCTACCGTAAGCCTCGATATCCGGCCCGGCGCGTCTACGGAGATGGAGCATCGAATGGACCACGATCTGGCGGCCATGGTTCGCGACAAGGGCATCAAATATCTGCTCTTCAGCTTCACCGATCTGTTCGGCGTCATGCGCTCGAAGCTCGTGCCGGCCCATGCCGTCGAGGAGATGCAGGACGAGGGCGCCGGTTTCGCCGGCTTCGCCGCTCACCTCGACATGACGCCGGCCGATCCCGACCTGTGGGCCGTCCCCGATCCCGCCAGCCTCATCCAACTGCCGTGGGAACCCGAGCTCGGCTGGGTCGCGACCAACCTCGTGATGAACGATGCGCCGGTCGGCCATGCGCCGCGTGTGGTGCTCAGCCAAGCGATCGAGGCCGCCAAGGCCCGTGGATTCCAGCTGAAGTCGGGCGTTGAGTGCGAGTTTTTCATCCTTGAGGCGGACGGCTCGGGCATCGCGGACGGGCAGGACACCCAGGACAAACCCTGCTACGACCAGATGGCGCTGTTGCGACGCTACGAGCTCATCCGCGAGATCTGCGACGTGATGAACGAGCTTGGCTGGGGGCCGTATCAAAACGACCACGAGGACGCCAACGGCCAGTTCGAGATGAACTGGACCTACAGCGACGCGCTCACCACCGCCGACCGCCACGCCTTCTTCAAGTTCATGGTCCGTCACCTGGCCGAGAAGCACGGCTTGCGCGCCACCTTCATGCCCAAGCCGTTCACCCAGCTCACTGGGAGCGGCTGCCATGTCCACTTCTCGCTGTGGGACGCGGCGGGCGACACCAACGTATTCCTGGATGAAACCGAGGAGATGGGCCTCTCCGAGACGGCCTATCACTTCCTGGGCGGGGTGCTGCACGCCGCGCCGGCCCTGTGCGCCGTCACCAATCCCACGGTCAACAGCTACAAGCGCCTGAACGCGCCGACCACCACCTCCGGCTCGACGTGGGCGCCCAACGCGATCAGCTACGCCGGCAACAACCGCACGCACATGGTGCGCATTCCCGACGCCGGCCGGCTCGAGACGCGTCTGCCCGACGGCGCCGCCAATCCCTATCTGCTGCAGGCCGCTCTGCTGGCCGCGGGGCTGGACGGCATCGAGCAGCGGCGCGACCCGGGCGAACGTCTCGACAACAACATGTACGAAGCCGGAGCGGACGTCGACATCCCCCGGCTGCCGTTGAACCTGCTCGACGCGCTGCGGAACCTCGATGGCAGCCAGGAGATGCGCGCCGGGCTGGGCGATGAGCTGGTGAGCAGCTACGTGAGCCTGAAGATGGCCAATTGGCACGACTTCATGGGGCACACCAGCGAGTGGGAGCGCGCCAACACGCTGGACATCTAGGAATTCGCTCGCCAGACCCCTCCGTCACTCCGGCGAAGGCCGGAATCCAGTCCGGTCGAATCTGGAAGCGCACCGGATGCATGTCGTCGGGCGGGTCTCAGACCCGCCCCTACACCACTTCTTCAGGCCTTTCATGGATTCTGCCGGGTCTCCGCTTTAGCCCGGCGTCACGTAGTCCAGGTTCCAGTCGCCAAGGGTTCGCAGCGGCGCGACAGGCGGGTCGATGTTCGGTTCGCCCGCGGCTCGCCAGGCGTCGATTTCCTCGCGGTGCCCCAGTCGGCGCAACGCGTTCCACATGGCGCCGTAGTGGGCCCGACCACCGCCGCCCGCCGCGTCCCAGAAGAACATGTGCTCCGCCCCGGCGTCATAGATGTCCGCGGCCCGGCGGCGCAGGTCGCCTGGGGGCATGTGCCGCGGCATCACGTTCGGCGCCAGCGTGACCGGCGTTCCCCGCACGAGATCCGCGAAGAACCGCAGCGAGGCCGGGTCGGTCCAGGCCGGCGTCGTGCTGTCGAGGTTCGGCTCGGAGGTATAGGGAATGATCGTGTCGACCAGGCCCTGCGCCACCCACTGACGCAGGTCGATGGCGTTCTCCAGGTTCTCGGCGTCGCTGCTCAGCACCACCGCCGACACGTGGAACGGTTCCGAACGCCCCTGAGCGGCGGCGGTCTCGTCCAGCATTTGCCGCACCTCGCGCATGAACTGGGTCAGGACCTCGGCGCGAAAGTGCAGCCAGCGCGGATCCAGGGGATCCAGCGCGCGAGGGTCCTGACCGAATCGCCGCTTGAATTCCTCGACGAGGGGCGGCTCGTACTCGACCAGCGGCGGACGGCGGCAGTACAGCAGGCATACGCCGTCGATCGGGCGCCGGCACATCTCGCGTAATAGCCCGACCACGTTCGCGCGCACTTCGGGATAGGTGTAGGCCAGGCGAGGCGTTAGCCCACCCTCGCGGTTGACGCCGCGCCACTCCGGGTGGCGCTCGTAGACGCTGTTGCCCCAGTTGAAGTGGTCGTAGGGCGGCGGAAAGCGGAATCCCGCCACGCGGTAGGCCGCGTGCACCTCCAGGCCGATCTCGTGCGCGTACGCGGCCGCCACGTCGAACGGATCGATGTCCTGCTCGCGCAGCACGCGGCGGCTCTCGACGTGCAAGCGGTCGAAGACTCGGGCGAAGTCGCCCAACCCGTCGAAGGTGGCTTCGCGCCCCAGTTCGGTGTGGGAAAACATCAAGTCGCCGCGACCGACCTCCCAGTAGAGCCGTGAGAAGTCGGTGTCGCGGTAGGGCTCGATCTCGCGCTGGATGTCGCGCGCCGAGGTGAGGCGCCAGAGGCCCAGGGGACCGTTGGCGTCCTGGTGTGCGAACAACCGCCGCGTGTCGCGCCGCGCGTGGTCCGCCTCGACGCTGGCAATCTCGGAGGCGCCCAGCGGCACCAGCTTGACATAAGCCACCCGCGCCGCCCCGCACTGCACGGAGCCGGGTCCGTCGCCGGGCGCCATCCGCGCCGTGACTTGGCCGAGGACCAGCGTGCGCCCGGTCAGGTCGGCGGCCTTCCAATACATCTCGACCAGCGACTCGGGGGTCCTGCGGTCCGGTGGCAGCTTCAGCAGCGTGGGCACGGTCTCGTCGCTCAGTCGGACCTCCAGTTCGAGGCCGCCGCCTTCCTCGACCGTGCGCGCGGGCATCACGCCGATCGATACCGAATGCCAGCCGTCGACATCGAGCGGCACGTGGATATCCGGCGCCGCCGTCTCCGGCCCCGCCAGGAGCATCACGCCGTCGAAGCCGCCGGCCGTGTAGCTGAGCGTGCGCCAGTGCTTGCGCTGGGGCGTGGGCGACAGCGCGTCCGCCGGGCGGCACCGTGACAGATCGGTCAGGTAGATCGACTCCGCGGTCAACGCGCAATCGGCAATGCCCTCACGCATTGGGCAGCGGCCACTCCAGCCCTTCGAGGAATTCGCGCAGCGCCGCCATCTCCGCGTCGCTCGGATTCGGCGCGGGCGAGCGGCGCCAGCGCGGCGCCGTGCCGAACAGCTCCGGCAGGGCGTGCCGCACCAGCCCGTCCCAGCCGCAGGTGGTCGCCGCGGCATAGTCGCGCAGCGGCAGCTCCCAGCGCGTCACGAGCCGCCAGGCAATCGCTAAATCGTTCGCGCGAATGGCCGCCCAGTAGTCGAACGCCGGGTCAGGAAGACTGCACACGAAGTAGTCGAGCCACGCTGGGCACCACTCGTGGGACGCCAGGATATGGTGTCGCCTGAGGCCGCCGCCGCCGGCCACCGTCCAGCGGTCGCCCCAGCGCATGCCCATCTCATGCGCGTAGTCAAGCGACGCGTCCTCCTTGAAGGCGCAGACCCCCGGCACGGACGCGAGGGCTTCGCAGGTGGCGAACGGCACGTCGCCCACCAGCATCACCGGAATCTCGTCGGCGACCGCCGTGTAGTAAGCGGCCAGCGATTCCGGCGTGCCCGGCATGGCGATGGGGGGCCGCACCATGTACAGGTCGAACCCCATCTCGCGCACGCGGCGTCCAAACTCGACGCACTTCGGCAGCCCCCACATGTTGTCGCAGGCCACGGTCAAGGCTCGGCCCGCCACGTCACGCGCCACTGCGGCATGCACGTCGGTCACCTCGTCGTCGGTGAGCAGCGACATGAGGCTGTTGCCCCAGGTGAGCATCACCACGCCGCAGCCCGCGTCCAGCGACCGATCGATCATGCGCGTCAGCGCGGCGTAGTCGATCCGCCCGTCTTCGCTGAACGCCACCGGGACCGAGTTGATCGGCCCGCGCAACCGCTCGCGAATCTCGGACTGCCGCGAATTCACGCGACGAACATCCGTTGCCTCCCGTCGGCGGCAGCCGCCGGGGCAGCATGAGAGCGGTTCATGAGAAGCACTGTACGCCCTGGTCGACCCGGCCGGCACTCGGCGCCGCGCGCGGCGTCTCGCAGGAGCGGCGGCTGCTAGGTAGACTCATGCCCCATGACGCTTCTGCCCTCGTTTTCAAGCGCACTGCGCGTTTGTGAATGCTCCGATCCGGCTTGTCCGTGATGGGTAGTGGCATGGTCCCGAGCGGGTCGCTTCGCGCCGGCAACCTGAAGCCGGAATGCTCTGCCCGACACGGAGCGCCGCTCCGATGAAGCTGGCCTGCATGACCAGCGTGTTCGCCGGCGATCCCATCGAGACGGCCGTCGTCAAAATCGCCGAGGCCGGCTATCGCTTCGTGGAGCTATCTTCGGTCCATTGCGACTACAACACCATGACCAATGCACTGATCGACAACGTGGCGCACGAGATTTCCCGCACCGGCCTGGAGGTCGTGGCCTACTACCCGGCCGACGCCGAGGAGAACTGGACCCGCATGCCGCGCATGTTCGAGGTCGCGTCCCGGCTCGGAGCGAGCCGCGTGGTGGCGGAATGCGCCAATCTCAGCAAGGCCCGCGAGCTCGAGCCGCTGTGCCAGAAGTTCCAGATCGATCTCGCCATCGCCAACCAGTGGCCCTACCCCTTCGGCCGCCCGTCGGACTACTCGGGGCTGAACGGCTCGGTCGGTTCGCGCATCGGCGCGGGTCCGGACACCGGATGGTTCGCGGCGGGCGGTCAGGACCCCGCCGAGCTGTTTGATATTGCCGGCGACCGCATCAAGGTGGTGCACCTCAAGGACGTGGCCGCGGAGGGCGAATACTGCCCGGTGGACCTGGGCGACGGCGTCGCCCCGTTGGCGCCGTTCATGGCGGGTCTCGCCGAGCAGGGTTTCGAAGGCCCACTGACCGTCGCGCGCGATCCCGGCATGCGTATCACGTTCGATATCGGGATCTTCGGCGACGCCACCTATGAAGTGCACGAGGAAGCCGTGCCGGACGACGAGGTCATGCAATCGCTGCGCCAGGCGCGGACCTGGGCGTTGGAGCACGGCGCGGTCGAGTAGCGCCCCCGAAGCTTCGGCTTCCGCCGGCTCATCGAATCGCCCGCCATTGCCCCGACTCCGCCGCCGCCCGATAATTCAAGCATCGGCGGGGGTAGCTCAGTTGGCAGAGCGCTAGCCTTCCAAGCTGGATGTCGCGGGTTCGAGCCCCGTCCCCCGCTCCTAACGGGCGTAGATCGGCGACTTCGGCCAGGCTGTGGCGCTTCGCGATGGCTTGGCGGCGCCGTGCTGGGCTACTCAGTTGTCTGCGAGTCGCAGTTCCTGTTCAGCGCACTCTGCGACCGCTCATCGCGCGTCCGGTCTGTGCTAAAAGTGGCTTTGGCGACCTAAGTTGAGGTTGCCCTGACGGTGAATTCCCGATGTTTCCGCAGACGACGCCGGCTCGTCGACGCCAACGCGGCTCTGGCGGTCGGGTTCGTCCATAGCTGGATCCGCCCATTGATTCTGGCGTCCATGTTCGCTCGAGCAGGAGGGAGCCTACCGTGAAAGGGTCTCTCGCAGCCGTCTGGGAGATTCCAAAGCCGTTGTCGGTTCATCCAGTCCAGGTGGACGACGACGCCGTGATCATGCTGCGACGCCACGGAAACCCGGATGGCCCCAGGCTGGTGCTGAGCCACGGTAACGGCCTTGCCATTGACCTCTACTATGCGTTTTGGTCGCTTCTGAGCCGCGATTTCGACTTGCTTGTCCACGACCTGCGGAATCACGGTTGGAACAACGTCGGCGCCCAGTCGGACCACCGCGTCGGCACCTTTGCACGAGACCACGACCGCATTCGTGAGGCGATCGGCCGTCGCTATGGCGAGAAACCGACCGTTGGCGTGTTTCACTCCATTTCAGCCCTGGCATGCCTTCATGCGCCGTCGCGGGGAGACGGCTACTCCGCCTTGGTGCTATTCGCCCCGCCCCTCTGCAACCGTGGCTCCAAGTACCGGGCGTTCGAATCGCGGGCAAAGAGCACAGCCGACATGCTCAGGCGGAGGACACAATGGTTCCGGTCCAGGGAAGAGCTGGCGGAACTTCATACCTATTTGCCCTATTTTCGGCGGGCCGTTCCGGGAGTCTTCGAACTTGTGGCAAGAACGACCCTCAAGAAGTCTGCGACCGGCCAGGGGTTTGAGCTCCGCTGTCCCGCCGAGTTCGAGGCGCAGATCTGGGACCATGCCTCAACGTATGCGGTGACCGTCGATTTCGGCGCCATGCGGTGTCCGGTCAAGACCGTAGCCGCAGACCCCGCCGCAGAGGAGCCGAGCGACCCGTCGTTCGACTACGGGAACGCGGACGTGGACCATGAGTTCATTCCCGACACGACACATTTCCTGCAACTCGAAAAACCGCAGGAGTGTGCGGTGGCCGTGCGGAGGTTTCTGACGCAGGTGGGAATCCTGGAGAATCAACTGTCTCCGTGAGACCCACTTCCCCCACTTCGTAGCTACGGATGCCCCATGACCGTGGAAGGACCCCAGGAATCGAATTGCTTACTCCCACGTGATCCACGGGTCATTTGAACGCATGGCCTCAGCGAATACGGAACCTTCGCTCGGCAAGCTGGAGTACTCGCACCTCAATGGACGCTGAAAGGCGTGCAACCGGATGCAACTAGCCGGATGCGTCTCCCAGACGCGTCCGATGCCGGCCACGGGACGACGACCAGTCAGCCGTTGCCGCGGCTCGGACGACTGCACCGCGTCGACCGCGAACCGGACCAAGACTTACCGAGAAAGCGCCGACAATCCGGCAAGGTTGACGTGGTCCGAATGCTCGGCCCCAATCTCTTGAGGTCACATGCACGCGTCGGCGTGGAAATGAGTCTCCTCCGAGGGAACACCTTGCCGAATGGAGACACCGTCGCGGTAGCGGGCCGTCCTGCTACGATCGCGCGCCGTCGAGGCTTGTCCCGTGGCGAATGCCGCGGGCAAAGCTTCCGGAAGACGGAATAGTGCCGGCGAGCGGCGGAATAGACACTTCAAAGTGAGATCCATGCGGCCACCTCTGAACCTGTCGGCGATTATTTCCGCGGTCGCGCTGTTCGCGGTCGTGTTGACGGCCTGCGGCGACGAGGTTCCACCCGCCCCGGATCCGACGCCCACCGCCACCGCCACGCCCGTGGCCGTCGCACCAACGCCGACACCAACTCCTGAGCCCACGCCCACGCCGACACCCGAACCAACAGCCACGCCGACGCCGGACCCCACCCCAACACCAACGCCGGAGCCCACGCCCACGCCGACGCCTGAACCGACACCCACGCCCACGCCCGAGCCCACGCCTACCCCAGAGCCGACGCCAACGCCTACGCCTGAGCCCACGCCCGCGGTTGCCGTGCCTTCCGGCCCGGACGCGCCGCTGGCCTTCGATCCCAGCGTGGTTCGGGGCACCTTGAGCAACGGCCTGGTCTACTACATCCGGCACAACGACGAGCCGCGCGAGCGGGCTCACATCTCGCTGATCGTGAAGGCTGGTTCGATTCTCGAAGAAGAGGATCAGCGCGGGCTGGCGCACTTCGTCGAACACATGGCATTCAACGGCACCGAGCGCTTCGCCAAGCAGGAAATCGTCGAGTACCTGGAGTCCATCGGCAGCAATTTCGGACCCGACGTGAACGCGTCAACGGGATTCGACGTCACCCAGTATTTCGTCGAGATCCCCACTGACGATCTGGAGATTCTCGAGAAGGCGTTTCAGATTCTCAGCGACTGGGCCTTCGCTATCACCTTTGCGCCGGACGAAGTGGAGCTCGAGCGCGGCGTGATCCTGGAAGAGTGGCGCTTGTTTCGGGGGTTCGGCGCGCGTTTTCAGGACAACTGGTTTCCGCTGATTTTCGGCGACTCGCGCTATAACGAGCGCAGCCCCATTGGGCTGCCCGAAGTCTTTGAAAACGCTCCCCCAGAGCGGCTGGTGGACTTCTACCAGTCTTGGTATCGGCCTGACCTGATGGCCGTGATCGCCGTGGGCGACTTCGACACCGAGGCGATCGAAGCCAAGGTGCGGCAATACTTCGCGCCGCCGCCGGAGGGCGAGGCTGGCCAGGCGGCGGCCGCCATCGGACCGCCGACCGATCGGCCGCGATACGGCGTGCCCGAGCACGACGAGCCGCGGGTCAACGTGTTCAGCGACCCCGAGGCGCCCGGTACGCAGATGTTCCTGGTGCGAAAGCTCCCGCCCGAGTCGGGCGACGACCTGGCGGCGCTTCGGCGCATTGTGGTGGAGCGCCTGGCGTTCATGATGCTCAACGCCCGGCTATTCGAGCGCGGACAGGTCGATGATCCTCCCTATCTCGGGGCCAATGCCCTGCGGGGAGGATTCATCCAGCCGGTGGACCTGGTGCAGTTCGCGGCCTGGGTGGAGCAGGATGGCGTCGAGGCCGGGTTCGCGGCGCTGCTCGAAGAGACGCAGCGCGCTCGACAGCACGGGTTTACCGAAAGCGAATTGGCGCGTGAGAAGTCCAATCTGCTGAGCGAAGTTGAGCGTGTCTACAAGGAGCGAGATCAGCGGGAGTCGGTCAATCTTTCCCAGGAGTACGCCGATCACTTTTTGAACGGGACACCGGTTCCCGGGATCGAGGTTGAGTGGGCCCTCTACCAGGCGCTGCTGCCCGAGATTTCCCTGGCGGATGTCGACGCCGTGGCCGCAACCTGGAGCGAGCCCGGAAATACGGTGCTCCTGGTGATGCGACCCGAGGGAAGCGGCGACAAGTCGGACGAGGACTTGGAAACCGAGCTGCAGGCAAGGCTTGCGTCAGCCGACACGCTCGAGGTCGATCCCTACGAGGACGAGGTGGCCGACGTGCCGCTCATGGCCACCATCCCGACGGCGGGCAGCATTACCAGCGAAGAGGCCATCGAGTCCATCGATGCCGTCAAGTGGACGCTGTCCAACGGGATCACCGTGATCGCCAAGCAGACCGACTTCAAGAATGACGAAATCGTGTTTAGCGCCTTCAGTCCGGGCGGGCATTCACTGGTGGACGACGCCGACCACGTCTCCGCCACCTACGCGGCTGCCGTGGTTTCGGGCAGCGGTGTGGGGCCGCACGACAACGTGGCCCTGGACAAGCTGCTCGCCGGTAAGCGGGTTTCCGTTTCGCCCTACATCAGCGAGCTCTATGAGGGCTTCAACGGCAGCTCGTCGCCGGAAGACATCGAAACGCTGTTTCAGTTGATCAGCCTCTATGCCACCGCGCCCAGACTGGACCCGGTGTACTTCTCAAACTTCGAGACCAGCCTGCGCAGCTCCGCCGAGACCCGCGCCGACCAACCGGACGCGGTGTTCTCCGACTCGCTGAACACGGTGTTCAGTCAGGGTCACTTCCGCCGGCGCCCGCTCACTCTCGAGCTGCTGGACGAACTTAGCCTGGAACGCGCGGAAGCGGTCTACGCCGACCGGTTTGCGGACTTGGGCGACGCCACCTTCGTGTTCGTCGGCGCCTTCGACTGGGAAACCCTGCGTTCGTTGACGGAAACATATGTGGCCAGTCTGCCGACCGCTGGGCGCGTCGAGCAGTGGCGCGACGTAGGGGTCGAGCGACCGTCAGGGCTGGAGGAGCACGTCGTCCGCATCGGCATCGAGCCTCGGAGCCGGACGGCGGTGGTGTTCGCCGGCGGCATGGAGTGGAGCCGCCAGGAGGCGCTCACGCTCACGCTGGTGGGCGAGATGCTCCAGATCCGTCTGCGCGAGAGTTTGCGAGAGGCGCTCGGCGGCACCTACAGCGTCGGCGCGATCACCAGAGTCACCCGGTTTCCGGAACCGGAGTTCTTGCTCTATGCCATTTTCGGCAGCGACCCCGCCCGTGCGGACGAGCTCTTTGACGCGGTCTTCGAGGAGATCGCCTGGCTGCGCGACGGCGGCGAGCAAGACTACCTGGACACGGCCAAGGAACTGCTGCGTACGCCCCGCGAGGAGCAGCTGCGCGACAACAGCTTCTGGCGTGGCCAAATCCAGGCCGTCGTGCAGCGGGATGGGGAGTTCTCAGGGATCCTCGACTTCGAAGAACGGCTGGATGCCGTGACCTTGGAGCAGGTCTCAGCCGCGGCCCGGCTCTACCTCACCGACGACCGCTACCTGCGGGTGCTGCTGCTCCCCGAAGAGGGCTAGGTCGCCGGGGATTGGCGGGTCGTGGCGGCTGTACGCGGAGGCGGCGTCAACGTCGATGATCGGCGTGCCGAGAGTCTTGCCTGAGCCGAGCCAGATGCATTTCCTAGGGTCCCCCTATACTCGCGGGTCGTCGCGGTAGGCCACGACAGAGGGTGGGCGCCGAGCGCGGAGTGATGCGGCTGTGCCTGACCGCGACGACTCTCGCGCTGGTCTTGGCGTTCACACCCGCCGCAAGCGCCCTTGAGTGCGACGGCATCCCCCTCGACGGCGGTTGCCTCTTTACCATCACCGGCGGCGACACGACGTACCCCTATGACGGCTACGCCGTCACCAACGCCGACGACGTGCCGCTGTGGGACTTTGTGAAGCTTCGCGACCTTGGCGCGCTGGGCTATCCCATCAGCCAGCGCTGGGTCGATGGTCCCTTCACCTTGCAGGCGTTCCAAAAGGTCATCCTGCAGTGGGACTCGGGCCGGCGCCGGATGAACTACTACAACACGCTCGACAACCTGGCCAATCGCTTCCCCGAAATCGAGCTACCGTTCGTGCCCGCCCACCAGGTGTTGGAGGCGGATCGAGGCGCCGACTTCCAAACGATCACTCAAAACCATTTGGCGCTTCTGGACCAAAACGAGGCGATCAAGGATCGCTTTCTAGCCGAGCCCGATTGGCTCAATCTCTACGCCTGCCCATCCGCTACGAGGAGCGTGAAGTCAACGGTAACCCGCAGGGCGTTCAGATGTTGCGCACCCAGCGGGCGGTGTTCGTCATCTGGAATGTGCCGGCGCCGGGCACGACGGTCGGGCGCGTCATCCTGCAAAACCTGCCCGACAAATTGAAGCGGCTGCAGAACGTGATTATTCCCGATGCCGCCGAGATTCCGGCGACGACTTGCCAACTCGCGGCCTTGCCCACACTCACGATCTCCTCACCGGTGTCTGCAAGCGCCGATTGGGCGATGTCCGACCGGGATATCCTCATCGCCCTGTATCACGCGACCGGCGGAGCAAACTGGAAGACCAAGGACCATTGGCTCGACGACGTCCCGATCGGCTCGTGGTACGGAGTTACGACTGACGACGCGGGAGCGGTGGTCGAGGTAGACCTCCACGGCAACAATCTGACCGGGGAGGTGCCGCACGAGCTGGGATGCCTCGCGGGGCTCACGAGTCTCAGGCTCGGCGGAAACACTCTCCGCGGCGAAATCCCCGCTGAGCTCGGGAATCTGGGTCGATTGAAGGTGCTGCATCTCGATGTCAATCAATTGTCCGGCCCTATACCGCGGCAGTTGGGCAACCTCTTCCAACTTACCGAACTGAGACTTGCGTATAACTACCTCCACGGTCGAATTCCAACGCAATTGGGCCGTCTGGTGCGTCTTGAGGAATTGGATCTCGGTCACAATTTCTTGAGTGGAGCGATTCCCGCCGAGCTTGGGCGGCTGACCGGTGTAGTCGCCCTGGACCTGAGCCGGAATGAGTTGAGCGGAGCGATCCCGGCCGAGCTTTCAAACCTGAGGTATCTTTCGCGACTGGAACTTGACGACAATGATCTTGCTGGATCGATACCGCGACAGATCGGGAGGTTGAACAGGCTTTACCGGCTATATCTGAGCGGCAACGGTCTGATGTTTGGTTGCCTGCCGGGCCATTGGACGTACATAACCTTTACAGACGTGAATCTTCTGAATCTTGCATTCTGCTTGGGCTCAGGAATCGACCCCGAACAGGGCGATCCGGAATGCCATAAGGGAATGGTTGTCGTAAGAGGCGAAGGATGTGTCATTACCATCGTTTGGAAGCACTTTTTCGTTGATATCTGGGGAGTCGCCCATATAGACGATGTGCGGTCGGAATCTTCTTTTGGTCTCGGCGGGGTGATTGGAGTAATTCACTATCGGATTAGTGCGGAAATGCAGAGCGATGGCAATTGGATTATCAAGCGGTTCTGCTCAGGTAGCTGCGACGACGACTAGCTCAATCGAGAGGCGGAAGCAGTTGGAGCAACGCGCATCACACTGCTGTCGTTCAGAACTCTCCGCTCGTTTAGTGGCACGGCCCCGCACAGAGTCGCGGCCGCATGCGAGCGCTACCGGCGAGTCGTGCTGCTTCCCGAAGAGGACGGGTAGCCTGCTCGGACCACAAGGACCTTGGATCGACCGCATCGGGCCGGCTCAGCCGGCCTGATCTTAGCCGAACTCGCCTAGTCGTACGGTGCGGCCTTCCTCACTGCTTCTGACGGCGGCGAAGGCAGTCTTGATCGAATTCAGATTGTCGCGGCCGTAGGTCAGAGGCTCGCGGCCTTCCGTGACCGCGGTCATCATCTCGGCCATGCTGCCGCCGAATGCGTCCGGGAACCACCGGCCCTCGATTGGGAAACGCACCCGGCGGTCGGGCGCGTCCTTGCGGGAGACCTCCACCCACTGTTGCGTACCCACGATCGAACCCTCGACCCCATCCAGGTACCAGGTGTCGGAGTGAGCCGCCGGACTGGGCGCGATGTTGTTGAAGTGCTCGGTGCACAACACGTCGCCGCCGTCGAAGTGCATGAGCAGCGAGTGGCACAGCGGTGATACCGCGCGCTGCCCCGGGACCACGGCGGTCGCGCAGCTCACGGCGTCGGGCGAACGCCCGGTGAAATAGCGAGCCAGATCGATGTAGTGGACGCCGTGGTCCACGAGGTTGAAGTCCTTCAGGTGGCGCCACCAGCGGTCCGAGTGGTCCTGCCAGGACCTCCGCACGTGGGCCACGCTGTAGAGCGGGCCGCAGACGCCGCGGTCGACCAGCACCTTGATGGCCCGATGGGCCGGCGCCCAGCGGGCCTGCTGGTTGACCATCAGCGGCACGCCTGCCTGCTCGGCGCTGCGGACCATCTGCTTGGCGGAGGCCCAATCCAGGGCGAGAGGCTTCTGCGAGAGAATCGGTTTGCCCGCCGCCGCGATCTTGGGGAGGACCTCCGGCCGCACGTTGGCGTGCACGGCCAGGTCCACCACCTCGACCTCTGGATCGTGGAGCAGCTCGTCCAGCTTCGTACTGCCCCGTGGAACGCCCCAGCGACTGCAGGTCGATGCGACCGCTCCGGAATCAATGTCCATGCAGGCGACTACGTCGTAGCCGAAGTCGCGGTAGGCGGGCAGATGGGCCGAATTGGCGATGGCGCCGCAGCCCACGAGGCCGATCTTGAGCTGCTTACCGGTGGGCGGCTCGGGCGCGTAGTCCTCAGATTTCAAGTCAAGCTCATCGAGGCGCATATCAAGCCATCGTCAGGTGAGGCACAACCCGGCGTACCGTGCCACGGCGGCGGGTCAGGCAAGCAAATCTGATGTGCCACGGACGGGTCAAGTCCAAGGTCGCGGGAGAAACTTCGCTTTCTACGCCGGGCATTCGGAGTGCCCGGTGCCAGCCGGTGCCGCCTTCTCCGCAATTGGCACGCACCCGATCTAAAAATAGGCCGCCGCGCGCTGCAATTGCGCTCCCCAGCCGGGCCCCAATAGGCCATAATCAGGCATCCGCACACTCGTCTCTCAACGAGGCAGGGATCCCATGGCAACGCCATCCAACAGCGTGGCGCAGGTTCCGCGGCTCACCACCGAGCAGATCGCCCAGTTCAAGCGCGACGGCTTCCTGGTCTTGCCGGCAGTGCTCGACTTAGAGCTCTGCCGCCAGACCCGCGAGCAGATGTGGGAGTTGATCGCCGAGCACCGACCCAGCATGAAGCGGGACGACCCCGCGACGTGGCTGCCCTTCTCCGACGAGGAGCGGGAAGGCTACGAGCGTCCCGAGGGCGGCGGCGACCCGTATTTCGGCGGCGGCGGCCACCGGCTCTACATTCGCAACGGCGCCGAAGAGCTGCTGCTCGACCTGGCGCCCCGCGCCATGTTCGACATCGCGGAGCAGTTGCTCGGCGACGGTGAGGTCATTTGGCCGAACGGTCTCGACGAGACCAACACCACCATCGGTCCGGCGCTCTTGACCGAGGACCACATCACCAGCATGGAGGTCCACCTGGGTCCGGAGTCCGACAAGTGGCTCGGCAAGGCCACGCGCAAGACCGAGCAGTTGCGCCTGCCAAAGACCGGTCCCGTCTGGGCCACCGCCCAGGGATCGCGCGGTCTCTATTGCACGCTGCCCAACAGTCCGGGCGGCCGCGTCAACAAGTACCCCTATGCCAAGGTCCAGCCGAGCGCCAGGTACCCCTCGGCTCACGCGGCGGAGGGCATGTACGAAAGCCGGCGGCGGCTCCAGATCGCGGCCTACTTCGACGACCTGCCGCTCGGCGCCGGCGGCCTCCACCTGTGGCCCGGCAGCCATCAGCGGATTTGGGACCGGTGGTCCGCGATGCACCGCGGCGACATCCCGTCCAACGACGACTGGCTGAGCCTGCGGCATTCCGCCGGCAAGTTCGACGGCTACGTCACGCCGCCGATCTCGGAAATCAAGGAGGACACGCCGGTCGTGGACACCCACGGACCCTGCGGCTCGGTGGTCCTCTGGCACGCCAACATGCTGCATATGGCGGGGCAGAACACCAGCAGCGACATCATCCGTCAGGCCACCATATACGCCTACGACAAGACCGAGGAGTCCCTCCCGGACGAGGTGGCGCTGGCCTACCCGGACGGCGACCTGTGGCGCGACTGGTCCGACGAGCTGCGCGCGACCGAAACGGCAAGCTAGACCTATCGACGTGAGGACGCAGGCCACCGCCCGTGGTGGCCTGCGTGCCGCACGGTGGTCCGGCAGCCCATGACGGTCACGACGTTCCTGGGAGACGACAGCCCCGGGCAACGCCCGGCCCATGCCACCCGCCCGGTGGTGATGGGCCGACGCGGCGTCGTCACCTCGGGTCACTATCTGGCCACGGCCGCCGGCTTCCGCATCATGGAGCAGGGCGGCAACGCCATCGACGCCGCCGCGGCCATGTGCTTCTGCCTCAACCTGCTGGAGCCGCAGAGCAACGGGCTGGCCGGCGAGGTGCCGACGCTCATCTACTCGGCGCGCGAGCGCAAGGCCTACGCGCTCAGCGGCATGGGGTGGTCGGCGCAGGCGTTCAGTATCGACTGGTGCCGCGAGCACGGCATCGACCTGATCCCCGGCGACGGCTATCTGCCGGCCTGCGTGCCCGCCGTGGTCGGAACCTGGACCGCGGCCCTGGCCCGATTTGGATCCCTCAGCTTCAGCGAGGTCGCGCAGCCCGCCATCGAGCTGGCCGAGCACGGCTTTCCCGTCTACCAGGGTCTGCACGACAGCCTGGCGGGCAACGAGGACAAGTACACCGAGCTTTACCCCAGCACCGGCGAGGTCTACCTGCCGTCGGGGCGGGCGCCGCAGGTTGGGGCTCTGCTTCGCAATCCCGCCTGGGCCGAGACCCTGCGCGTCCTTTGCCGCGCCGACCAGGCGGCTGCCGGACGCGGACGGGTGGCCGGCATCGAGGCCGCGCGCGACGCCTTCTATAGGGGCAAGATTGCCGAACGCATCATCGACTTCATCACGGCCAATCCGGTCGAAGACGCCAGCGGATCGGCGCACGCGGGCCTGCTGACCTACGAGGACTTCGCCGAGTGGGAGGCCGAGTTCGAGGAGCCCGTCGGCTTCAACTATCACGGTTTCGATGTCTTCAAGTGCTCCAGCTGGACCCAGGGCCCGGTGTTCGTGCAGCAACTGGCGCTGCTGGACGGATTCGATCTGGCGACGCTGGGCCACAACTCGGCGGACTACCTGCACACGGTGATCGAGTGCGCCAAGCTGGCCTTCGCCGACCGCGAGGCCCACTACGGCGACCCACGCTTCGACGACGTGCCATTCGACCGGTTGCTCTCGAAGGCTTATTCCGCCCAGCGACGCGCGCTGATCGGCGAACAGGCGTCCCTGGAGATGCGGCCCGGCGACCTGGGGCAGGGCATTCCGATGTACGCCACCGTTGACGTGGCCGACGACAACCGTCGGGCGCTGCAGCTCGAGGCCCGCGAAGTCCGGGACCTGGGCCTCGGCCACGCGCACCTGGGCGACACCACCCACCTGGACGCCGTTGACGCCGAGGGCAACATGGTCGCGGCAACACCCAGCGGCGGGTGGCTCGGAACCTCGCCCGTCATCCGCGGGCTCGGATTTCCGTTGGGCACGCGCGGCCAGATGTTCTACCTCAATCCGGCCCGTCCCAACGCGCTGGCCCCGCGCAAGCGACCCCGCGCCACGCTCACGCCGTCGCTCGTCATGCGCGACGGCGAGCCCTACATGGTGTTCGGCACGCCCGGCGGCGACGGCCAGGACCAGTGGACGCTGCAGTTCTTCCTCAACCATGTCCACTTCGGCATGAGCCTCCAGGAAGCATTGGACGCGCCCACGGTCCACTCGGTGCACTTCCCGTCGTCGTTCTATCCGCGCGGCGCCTATCCGGGTCGCGTGGTGGCCGAAGGCCGCATCGGCAGCGACGTCGTCGCCGAGTTGGAGCGCCGCGGCCACGAAGTTGAGCTGACTAACGGCTGGGCCAACGGCAAGCCCATGGCGATCCAATTCGGCGGCCCCGGCGACGTCATCGCTGGAGCGGTATCCGCCAAGGGAACCATCGGCTACGCGCTGGGCTGGTAACTGCGCCCGAGGTTTGGCCCGCGCCGTTGAAGGCAGCCGAAATTCGGGTCCCCTCTCCCTTTGGGAGAGGGTTAGGGTGAGGGCATTCGGGGCATTGGCCTGGGCGGATGATCGCGCATTAAGCCTCACGTAGGGGCGGGTCTCAGACCCGCCCGTGCAGCGCGGTCTAGGCTCTCGCCCTCCGCGCGCCGATGAGCAACTCCAAGAGCCGCTCGCGCGCGGCGTGCTGCATCGCCACCCGCGTTGAGAGCTCGATCTGCCCCGGCGTCTCCGTCGTCATGCCGGAGCGCATGCCCAGTGAGTACAGATAGAACGGCAGCGGCCAGTCGCCGTCCTCCATGTACTCCTGGAAGGCTTCCTCTCGCGATCGGTCCTCGCCCACCGAGATCAGACCGGCTTCGACCGGCGTCTCGTCCACCTCCGACTTGCCCGTGACCGGCCCGCGCTCGGCCACGGCCTCCACGATCTCCGGGTGCCACGCGCGATTCTCGAGGAACGCGTAGACGTAGAACCCGTCCTCCTCCGGGTCCTCGTGGGCGTCGATAAAGGCGTCGAACCCGTCGTGCTTGATCATCGCCCGCAGCACGCGCACCTCCGGCACCTCGTCACGGTCGTACGTCCGGTTGATGTCGATGCCGTCCGCGTTCTCGCGGGTCCCCAGCGTGCATCCGGTGGGATTCAGGCACGGAAAGACGCTGAAGGCAATGGCCGGATGATCGGCCCAGTGGCGCTGCTCCAGGAACTCCAGTACCGACAGATACCCGGCAGGTTCGTCGCCGTGGACGCCGCCAAACAGTCCCACGTGCGCCAGCGCCGGACGCTGCGGCGCCACGTCCACGCGCAGCAGGTCGAGGCCAAGCTCGTCCACCGGGTGTCGGGACAGCGTCAGCGGCGGCGCGTCGCATGCCGCAACCACCCGCCCCACGATCTCGTCATAGCTGGCCGGCGGCTGCATCAGTTCCTATCGGACTCCTTCCCCCTGCAAGGGGGAAGGTTGGGATGGGGGTCGGCGGCCTCGCAGCCTACCTGCTGCGCCCGCGCGCCTCTGTTACAAATCCGCCATTTCGGAAGTCTTGGCCCGGTTCGCGGTCGGCCAGTCCCGTTCGCGGTCGGCCTGCCCCGTTCGTGGTGAGCCCGTCGAACCATGAACGGGCCTAGATACCCTCGAGACGCTCCGGTGGCCCGCGCTGCGTGCAGCGTGGGTCCGTCCGTCCCCCTCACCCTAACCCTCTCCCACGGTGGGGAGAGGGACCGGACCAGCCGCCGTTGAGACTCCCAGGCTGCGCGCAGCCTGGGCCACCGGGAACTGACCACTCCGTCATTCCGGCGGAAGCCGGAGTCCAGTCCGTGCTATCTGGAACTGCCCAAGATGGCCCCGCGCACTCTTCGCTTGCCCCGGACCCAAGAACGTCCCTTACGCCGACTCCGGCTGCGTCAGACCGAAACCCGCCCCCTGTGGATCCAATAGGAAGGCGATCCGCCCCACCATCGCGATGTCCATCGGCGGCAGTGCGACTTGGGCGCCCTTGGCGACCGCCTGGCCCACCACGGCGTCGACGTCCGTGACTTGAAAGTAGACGCTCCAGTGCGCCGGGACGCCCTGCTCGCGCAGGTGCTCGGGCATCGCCATGTTGCCGGCCACGCCCACGCCGTCGGACAGGAAGATGGTGTAGTCGCCTCCCTGCTGCATCGTCATCGTCTCGGACTCCATGCCGAGCAATCTCGTATAGAACGCCGTGCCGGCGACGGGATCGTGGGTCAACAGCTCGCACCAGTGGATCGTGTTCGGCTCGGACTTCACGCCCGCGCCAATGTGGTCCTTTGCCTGCCAGAACGCCACGTGCGCGCCGGCGGGATCGCTGATGATGCTCATCCGTCCCGCCTCGAAGACGTCGAACGGCGGCGCGCCCACCGTGCCGCCTAGCTCCGGCACACGGGCTGCGATGGCATCCACGTCGTCAACCGCCAGGTGAATCATCCAGTGCGGTGGAATGCCCGCCTTCCGCTGATCCTCCGGCTGCTCGTACATGCCGCCCACGAACGCGCCGTCCACCATTGCCATCGTGTAGAAGACGTTTCCGGCCTCGTCCATCGGGTTGTCCTGGCAGTCCCATCCGAACAGGCCCGCATAAAACGCCTTGGCCGCCGCCTGATCCGTGGTCGCCAGATCGACCCAACAGGGAGAGCCCTGGGTATGGCTGGTGAATCTCATCGAGGATTTCAGGGCCTTTCAATGGGAGGACGCGGCCGGCCAATTGAACGAGACCGGCCCGCGACCAGGCTGACAAGGTGACACGCGGGAGCGGCTCCGGCGGAGGATAGCCCAGATCCTCATCGGTTCGCTCGACGACCAATCGAGCTTCGCGGACGACCTTGGGTACTCCCGCTCGTCGAGCAAGTAGTTGCCAGATTAGGCCGAATTAATCCCAGATTAGTGGCACGTTCCACTTCTTGTGATCTACTGCCCTCAGACATCGGTATGCTACGATGACCAAGATGCCGCGATGGAATCGTAAGGTTCGATCCCGAATGGTCAATCGTTAACGTGGAAGGCCAGCAAACCGACCCATCGGTGAATGCTCGAGCCGTTCGATTGCAGGATGGCTTGAGGAGATTGACTCTTGCCATTGTGGAAGGACTTCAGCAACAGCTATCTCCCTATCAGATCGACGCCGTTGAATATACGATTCTGGGGATTTGTCTCGCCACTGGACCAACGACGATCAAAGACCTGCAGTCGATGGTTCCGATTGACTATACGCAGATTAGCCGCACGACATCTAGACTCGAGGACAAGGGTCTGATGGCAAAGGCTCACCTCGCGGATGATCGACGCATCGTGAGAGTTGAGGTGACGGAAAAAGGCCGGGAGCTCATGCCTGATCTCATGCAGAGCGCCCTGAAGTTCTACAAAGGTCTTGTTGGCGACATTAGCCAAGCGGAACTCGCGGAATGCACGGCCGTCATGCAGAAGCTGTCGGCGCCAGGAGATTCGGCAGAGTGCGGTAACGCCCAATGAAGGACGAGATGCAAGGCGAGGAGTTGCAGGCGCAGATTGGAAAGCTGCAGGAAAACATCATGAGTGTGGTTCACATGATGTACCGCGGCATCGAGGAAGAACTGGCTGAAGACCGACTTGCCGTCGGCGTATATTCGGTGCTTGCCGCCTGCTTTGTGAACGCGCCAATCACAGTTTCGGATATCCAAAAGCACGTCCCGCTGGATACTGGGCGAATCAGCCGTATCGTGTCCAATCTCGAAGAAAGAAACTTCGTGCGAAAGACACGCCGTCGAGACGACCGACGGATGGTATCGATTGAAATGACCGACGAGGGACGCGGGATCGCGGCTCAACTCATGGGGAAAGTAGATTCATTCTACGTGAAGACCATGAGTCGAATAACTGACGATGAATTGACGTATCTGATTGCGTTCATCGAGCAGATGCTCGCAAACGCCGAGCGGGCTCGTCAGCAGTTGAACGAAGAAGGCGCGCGAGAATAACTGCCTGGCCTTGGGCGCGCCGCGGCATTCCTGAAGCTCGCGGGACTCCCTACCAGATGGTTTCAATCTGAGACGAAGCGGTCAGGATCGCATCCCGGGTCACAACCGGGGCATCCAGAGCCGCCGCCTCCGCGGCGATCAGCCGGTCGTGCATTTCCGGGATCTCGGGATAGCGATCAAGCCTCTCAAGTTGGTCTCGACCCAAATCCGACAACTCGATGCCACCCACTGAGCCCAATGCCGCCAGCAGGTGGGAGGGAGCTAAGGCCTGGCCTAGCTTGACCGACAGGAAGTAAAACTCGGCTACGGCAATAGCCGGAACGACAATGGTGGCGTTGCCCGTCTCGGCCAGGCGGAATACCGCGGTGGCGGCGGCGGAAAGACGTTCAGGCGATTTGAGATACCACCACAGGGCATGAGTGTCGACGACGGCTCGAAACTGCCCGTTCGTCACTGCTCAGATGCCCGAGATGGCGGCGACCGAGGCTCCCAGACCGCCTTGATCTCTCGAAAATCCTCGTAGATTGCGTCCGGAAGGTCGGACAGGGCGCCCCGCAGTGATGCCAGTGACGGTTTCTCACGCGGGAGCTGCGGAACGGAAACCAGCCGGGCGCAGGGTTCCCCGCGGCGGGTGATCACAACCTCGGAGCCGGCGTCGAGCTCTTTGAGGATCTCGCTGATCCTCGCCTTGAATTCCCTGATGCCGTAGGTGGTCACAGAGTTCGCTGCCATGTGGTTTAATCACGAGTGCAATGTGACTACATTGTACCGCTTTGCTACCGGTCTGGAAGCAAACCGACCCCGATATCCGCTATGCGCGAAGCTCGGTAGCCGCGTCGCTAGCTCGATTCGCGAGACAACGGGGTATTCCTACCCGGCCTCACCCTTGGCTTCGGTCAGCAACTGGTGCCCCGTGACGCCCAGCAGCACCGGCAGCGTGACGTCGATGATGATCCACAGCAGCTCCGAGCTGTGCGCCGGATCGGCGAACTGCACGCCGAACCAGTTCCACAGCAGCGCCAGCAGGAACGGCACCGAGAAGTAGAACAGCACGTTCGCTTCCAGGTACTCGCGGGTCACCGTCTGGTCGGACAGGCTGGCGCACACGCTGCGCTTGCGCAGGAACGTCACGACCACCGTGAGCGCCACGGCAATCACCTGCAACGGGTTCATGACGCTCCAGGCGGCGAGCGAGGCGTCCTCCCACGTCGGGTCGTAGAACCGCGTGACGAGGAAGTGGATGGCCACCATGGCCCCCACGCCAAACAGATAGACGGCGATCAGCCGCTTCAGGTTTGCCGCCATGAGTCCCTCCCGGCTCCGTCGGTGCCCGCATACGGCGGCGGACGCACCGCCCCGCGCTTCAGTCCGCTGCGGATTCTTGCACAAGGCGGGACGGCGGCTCACGGGCGAGTGCAGCGAGTCCGACGTTCCCGCGACGCAGACTCTTGCGTTACCGCTCCGTCATTCCCGCGGAGGCGGGAATCCACCTGTCCGTCGCCACCGGACTCAAGGTGCGCGCTCAGACGCCCGCGTCGATCGGCTCGCTCGGCAGGTCACCCGCCACCAGCGGCGGAAGCAATTCCGCGAGGCGGCCGGGCACAAAGATCTCGTCAGACCGCCGCAGCTCGTCGAGGGACCACCAGCGATGCTCGCGGAACTCCTCTCGCTCGTGTCCCTCCATGTGGCGCGCTGTGGTGTGAACGTGGTCCGTCCGAGCCAGGAAGTAGCGCTCGCGCCAGTCGTACCAGCGCCCGTGCCACTGTGCTACGTGCCGCCGATGCCAGACGCAGGGGCCGACGCTGATGTTGCGAATGCCAGTCTCCTCAGCGCACTCGCGCCTGGCGGCCTGTTCGGCGGTCTCGCCCGGTTCGATCAATCCGCCGGGCATGTGCCAGAACGATTCCGGGCCGTGGTCGCGGCCGACACTGATCGTCGCCAGGATCAACAGCACGCGATCCTGGCGATCCAGCAGAACAGCCCGCGCCGTCGGTCGCACGAACGGGTCGTCAGGATCGCCCAGGGGCATGGCGCCGGATACCGGCTCTCAGTCAGCCTGTGCGTTGGCGTGAGGAAGTTCGATCACCGCCGACGCGCCAGCGACAGTCAACGCCGGTCGCGTTCCGCCCGCACCAGCTCAGCCGGAGACTCGGAAAGTTCCAGGCGCTCCCGCCCGGCGATGCGCGCCAACACCTCCTCAACCGGCGGAACCGACAGGGACTGCTCCAGCTCCCGCAGCAGGTAGTCGGAGAGACTGAGCCCGGCGCGGGCAGCGCGTTCCTTGGCCTCACGATGCACGTGGTCCGGGACGTTCCGGATTTGAATCGTCTTTGGCACGTTGCTGAAGGTACTCCATGTCCGCCGAATGCGACGTCCCCGATTCTGGCTGGCCGCTCCGCGGTCCCGCCGTGGTGGCTGCTTGACAGGCCTCGATGCCGCCGGAAATACTCCGCGCCAACTGAATATCGAAACACCGTTCGCTTCAGGTGCCCACCTAGGGAGAATAGGGAAGGCGGTGAGAATCCGCCGCGGTTGCGCCACTGTAAGCGGGATTTTGGGGCCGGCGCCCACTGTCAGAATGCTGATGGGAAGGGCCCGGCAAACCCCCTAAGCCCGTAAGCCAGGAGACCTGCCTGAGCGAGAGGTGACCACTCTCCGCCATAGAGAGGGTCCTCGCGGTCAGGTCGTCGCACCTAGCCTACGGAAGCCCAGGTCTCCAGCGGAGAGCCGCTGGAGGTGAGGCGTGCTCGGGGCCGCGCGACTGACGTCGCTGCGCAACTATCGCCAGGCTGGCATCTCAATTCGCCTTGCCGTCGGCGGTGCCGTTCTCACGGTCATTGCCCTTGCGACGGCCCTGATCTCCCTGAGTCTCGGGCCGGTCAATATCCCGGCCGACCACGTGGCGTCCATCGTGCTGGCACCGATTGGCATCGAGCTGGCTGACTTTGGCCGCACCGAGCAGCTGGTCATCGAGCAAATCCGGCTGCCGCGAATCCTGGTGGGCGCCGTCGTCGGCATGGCGCTGGCGGTGGCCGGCGCCACCATGCAGGGGCTGTTTCGCAACCCGATGGCCGATCCCGGGATCATTGGGGTCTCCGCGGGCGGCGCCCTTGGCGCGGTCATCGCAATCGCCACCGGCGCGACCGGCTTGTTCTTTCTGGCCCTGCCGACGTTCGCCTTCATTGGCGCGCTGGCCGCCACGTTTCTCGTCTACGGCATCGCGGCCGTTGGGGGCCATTTCTCGATGGCCACGCTGCTGCTGGCGGGCATCGCCGTCAACGCCTTTCTGGGTGCGATCGTCTCCACGATCATCATCGTTCTGCCCGACAACGAAGCGCTGCGGGAGATCCTGTTCTGGCTCGCGGGCGGCTTGGATTCGCGCGTTTGGGAGCACGTGCACATCTCGGCCCCGCTGATTCTCGGCGCCACCGCGGTCATTCTGCTGGCGTCTCGCGATCTCAATTTGCTGATGCTGGGCGACGACGAGGCGCGCGCCATGGGCGTTCGCGTGGGCCTCACCCGCGGAACGCTATTGGCCGCCTCGGCGCTGGCCACCGGCGCGGCCGTGGCCGTCAGCGGGACTATCGCCTTCGTGGGCCTCGTGACGCCCCACATCCTGCGGCTGGTGCTGGGCCCCGATCACCGGGTGCTGATTCCGCTCAGCGCCATCGCCGGCGCGGTCTTCGTGATCGTCGCCGACACCGTCGCTCGGACCATTGTCCAGCCGGCCGAGTTTCGGGTCGGCGTGCTCACGGCCTTCGTCGGCGCGCCGTTTTTTGTCCTACTGCTGATTCGCAATAAACGTCAGGCGCAGGCGCTATGAAGCGCGAGCAACGGAAGGGCTGCCGCGTGTCACCCCTCTAGCCACCACTCACCCGTGACCACACCGGCCCTCAATCGGCGTCGCAACAGGGCGACCCAGGCAAGGATTCGTCCCACCGAAAGGACTGCTCGTAGACATGCAACGGCTTCGCACACTCGTCATGATTCCCTTGGTGCTTCTCGCACTTACGCTCGCCCTGGCGGCTTGCGGGCCGGACCCGGAGGGGTCGCCGACGACTGCATCGGCTGCGCCCGCGACCACCCCGACTACGCCTGAAGCGACGCCCGAGCCGATGCCGACCCAGACGGCCGCGCCCACGGCTCAACCGACCGCCGAACCGACCCCAACCCAGACGGCGACGCCTACGGCCCCGGCGACGCCGACGGCAACCGCCGAGCCCACCCCGACCCAGGATGCGATGACGCTGCCGCCGGAGGTCACGCAGGCATTCGCCAACGTCCGTGGCATTGTCGACCCCACCAACTTCAGCTGGCCTCGTGAAGTCGAAGGGCTCAACGGTGTGTTCAGCATCCCGTTCAAGCCGCTGCGCATCATCACGGCTTCGGTCGGGCACGACGAAATGACGCTGGCCCTGGTGCCGCTGGACCGGCTGGTGGCCGTCGGCAGCGCGTCCCAGAACGCCACCTACTCCAACGTCGCCGATCTTCTGCAGGACAAGCCCCAGATTTCCCGTGACCCCGAGACGATCATTGCCGAGGCGCCGGATGTCGTAGTCACCAGCCCGTTCTTCTCGGCCGACGGCGTCGAAGCCCTTTCGAAGGCCGGCGTGCTGGTGATCCAGACCGAGCTGAAGCACGACGCGGAGGCGCGGATCAACAACATCCTCCTGATGGGATACATCTTCGGCGAAGAAGAGCGGGCCGTGGAGTTCGCCACCGAGATTCGCGACCGGTACGAGTCCCTCATTGCCGTGACCGGCGCCGTCGAAACCCGTCCGCGCGTGCTGGCGCTCACCCAATACTCCGACAAGCTGTGGGTGGCCGGGGCGGACTCGACCGAGGGCAGCGTGATCGAGGCGGCCGGAGGACTAAACGCGGCGGCTGACGCTGGAGTCGAGGGCAACCAGACCACCAGCCTCGAGGGCGTGATTGCCATGGCGCCTGAGGTCATCGTGATCGCCCAGCCCAGGGAATTTGGAGCCGAGGAATTCAGGCAGAGCCTCTTCGACAATGAGGCCCTGGCCGAGCTTCCGGCAATCAAGAACGAGGCAGTCCACATCGTCGAGGGCAAGCACTTCACCACGCTTTCGTACTGGAACATCCGCGGCGCCGAGGACCTGGCGCGGCTCCTGTGGCCCGAGGACTTCGGTGACACCGAGAGCCCACCCTTTAGTCTGGCGGAATAGCCCATGGCGCAAGTCGAACCATCCACGGCGCTCCAGGCCGACGATCTCAGCTTCCAGGTCGAGGCCAAGTCGCTCTTGGAGCGCATAAACCTGCGCGCGGATCGCGGGCAGCTGGTCGGCGTCATCGGTCCAAACGGCGCGGGGAAGTCCACGCTTCTCCGCGCCATGGCGGGTGTGCTGAGCCCGCACGAAGGCGTGGTCTGGCTCGAAGGCGAGGACCTGACCTCCCGCCCGGCCAAGGAGGTCGCGTCCAAGCTGGCGCTGGTGCCGCAGCTCGCGCCCTACACCCACGGATTCACGGTGCGCGAGCTGGTGCTCATGGGGCGCTATCCCCATTTAGGGCGCTTTGAGATCGAAGGGCCGGCCGACGATCGCATCGCCCGGGAGGCCATGCGCTTGACTGAGACCGAAGATTTCGAGGCGCGCACGCTGGACACCCTGTCCGGAGGCGAGCGCCAGCGGGTCTTCGTCTCACGCGCGCTAGCGCAACAGCCGCGGGTGCTCCTGCTGGACGAACCGACCGCCAACTTGGACGTGTTGCACAAGCTGCGCGTGCTGGATCTGGTCCGTCGTCTGGTGGATGAGGGGCTGACCGCAGTGGCCGCCATCCACGACCTCAGCATGGCAGCGCGATACTGCGATCGCTTGATCCTGCTCGCGTCCGGCCGGGTGCTTGCCGAAGGAACTCCGGAGGAGGTGCTCGTGCCGGAGATCATCGAATCCGCGTTCGGCGTCGAGTCGGCCGTCTACCGCGATCCTGTCACGGGGTCGTTGGCGATCAGCGTGATCGGTCCATCAGGAAGGAACGGAGCTCCGACCCCAACCGCCGGCGCCAACGGCCAAGGAGTCCGTGAAGGCGTTCCGGCCGACGCCGTCGCACCGAGCGCGAATGCAGGCCGAACATGAGCGGCCGCGATCCGCATACGCCGCCCGCCGAGGTCACCAAGACCCGTCGCAAGCGCCATGGGCTGGTGATCGTCAACACCGGCGAAGGCAAAGGCAAGACCACGGCCGCCCTTGGGGTGATCTTTCGCGCCTGGGGACGGGATTTCAAGATCCGCATGTTCCAGTTCATCAAGCACACCGGCGCCACGTTTGGCGAGCACCGCGCGGCCATGCGGCTCGACATCCCCATCGAGGCGCTGGGCGACGGGTTCACCTGGCTGTCCAAGGACATGGATCGCACCCAGGCTCTGGCGGTGGAGCAATGGGGACGGTGCAAGGAAGCCATCCTGGAGGGCGAGGAAGACATCATCGTGCTCGATGAATTCACCTACGCCATGCACTACGGCTGGATTCCCGTCGCCGACGTCGTGACCGTACTCAAGCAGCGCCCGGCGCGCATGCACGTCATCATCACGGGTCGCTATGCGCCGCAGGAGTTGGTCGACTGCGCCGACCTGGTGACCGAAATGCGGATGATCAAGCATCCCTACCGCGAGCAGGGCATTCGCGCCCAGCAGGGGATCGAGTTCTAGACGTGACGCTCGACGACGTTGTCGGCCGCATTCGTCCGGGCGACTCCCGGGCAATGCAGGCGGCGACACGGCGTCAGCAGCGGCTCACCAAACCCCCGGGCAGCCTGGGGCGCCTGGAGGATCTGTCCGTCCAACTGGCGGGCATCTTCGGAACCGACCGGCCAACCGTGGCGGGTACGACGGTCATCGTGGCGGCCGCCGATCACGGGGTGGTGGCGCAGGGCGTCACCGGCTATCCCCAGGCGGTGACGGCCCAGATGGTGCTGAACTTCCTGGCGGGCGGCGCGGCCATCAACGTCATGGCGCGGTCCCGCGGCGTGGACCTTCTGATCGTCGACGCCGGCGTAGCCACGCCGCTGCCGGCCCATCCCGATCTGCGCGTCGTCGCGTCGGAGCGGGGAACCCGCGACATCTCTCAAGGCCCGGCCATGACGCGTGCTCAAGCGGAAGCCTGCATTCGGGCCGGTGTCAATCTGGCCGAGGCAGCCGCCGAGCAAGGCGCAGCCATCATCGGCACGGGCGACATGGGCATCGGCAACACCACGTCCGCCGGCGCCATCACCGCCGCCGTCACGGGCGCCTCTCCCGCGCGAACGACGGGTCGGGGCACGGGGCGCACCGACCCCGAGCTGGCGCAAAAGGTTGCCTGTGTCGAGCGCGTCCTGGACGTGAATCAACCGGACCCGTCCGACGGAATGGACGTGCTCACCAGGGTCGGCGGCTTCGAAATCGGCGTGCTGGCAGGCGTGGCGCTCGGCGGGGCGCGGGCGCGCCGAGCGGTGGTGCTGGACGGCTTCGTATCCGGCGCCGCGGGCCTCATCGCGCACAGCCTCTGCCCCACCGTCCGCGACTACCTCATTGCAGGCCACGTCTCGGCCGAGCCCGGCCACCCCATCGCCTTGGCGCACCTGAGCCTTCAACCGCTGCTCGATCTCGGCATGCGGCTCGGCGAGGGCACCGGCGCACTGCTGGCGGCGGGATTGGTGGAAGTCGCCGCCGCCTGCCTGAGCGACATGGCGACCTTCGAAGAGGCGGGCGTTTCCGACCGCGAGCCGGCCCACTGACCCAATGAGAAACCTGCGGCTCGCGATCGGCTTCTTGACGGTGTTGCCGTTCGCGCCGAGTCACTCGGGCCCCATGGGGCCGGCGCGCGCGTATTTCCCGCTCGTCGGCCTCGGGCTGGGCGGGATCCTGGCCGGGCTGGACCTCGCGGCCCGGCAGGTGCTGCCGTTGCCGGCGGTGGGCGCGCTGCTGGTGGCGGCCCTGCTGGCCTTGACGCGAGCCATCCACACCGAAGGATTCCTCGATACGTGCGACGGCGTGCTCGGCGGACGCGACCCGGAGGCGCGGTTGGAGATTCTGCGCGACTCCCGCGTTGGTGCGTTCGCCGTGGTTGGCGGCGCGAGCCTGGTGCTGCTCAAATGGACCCTCGTGATGGGAATCCCCGACGCGGAACGCACCAGCCTCCTGGTGCTCTTCCCGTGCCTGTCTCGCTGGGGCATGGTGGCCACCATGGGCGTCTTTCCCTATGTCCGATCCCAGGGCCTTGGCACGGCGTTCCAGGCCGGCGCCAACTGGCGTCAGCTCGCGCTTGCCCTCGCCACGGCCGCGTTGGCCGGCTGGCTGCTGCTGGGCATCGCCGGAATTCTCCTGCTGGGGTGCACTACGGTAGTCGCGCTGGGACTCGGCTGGTGGTTCAAGCGCCTGCTCGGCGGCATGACCGGGGACACCTACGGCGCCACCAACGAGGTGGCCGAAGTGGCGGTCCTGCTGCTCGGCCTGAGCGTGGCGCCGGCCCTGGTCGACGCTCCGTTCTGGTAGATGGCGCCAACAGCAATCGGCGCCCGCGGGCGTCCATAGGAGGGATGATGGGTCACTGGTATCTCGTGCGCCACGGCGAAACGGACTGGAACCTCACCGAGCGGATTCAAGGCCAGGTGGACGTGCCGCTGAACTCCACCGGAATCCGCCAGGTGAGCCACTTGGCGCGGCGGCTGGAAGATGTTCGCATCGACGCCATCTACAGCAGCGACCTTGCGCGCACCCATGAGACCGCCCGGCTCATCGCGGCGGGTCGCGACACCGCAATCGTCACCGACCCCGCTCTGCGCGAGTTTTCGTTCGGCGAGTGGGAAGGCCTCACGTCGGAGGAGATCGAGGCGCTGCAACCGGGCGCAATGGCCGAGCGGATCAGCGCCGGTAATGAGGAATTCTCCGCGCCGGGCGGCGAAAACACCTGGCAGGTGCTGGACCGCGTGCGGCAGTTCTGCGCCCGCGCCGCCGAGCGCCATGATCCGTCGGATGACGTCCTGATCGTCGCCCACGGCGGATCGATTCGCGCCCTCGCGGTCGCCTTGCTGGACCTGGCGGCCACCGAGTTCTGGCGATTTCGAATTCACTGCGCCAGCCTGGCCATCATCCGGAATCACTCCGACGGACGCACGCTCGTTCGGTGGAACGACATCAGCCACCTGCCCGCCGAGGACCGTGATACTCCAATATGAGCAAACGGCTGACCCTGGTGCTGGGCGGCGTCCGCGCCGGCAAGAGTCGCCACGCGCAAACGCTGGCGCAGACCGGACAGCGCGTGCTGGTGGTGGCCACGGCGGAGGCCGGCGGCGAGGAAATGGCCGCCCGCATCGAGGCGCATCGGGCGGAGCGGCCCGCCGACTGGGACACGCTGGAAGAGCCGCTTGACCTCGTGACGGCCCTGGCCCCGCGCCTGCCCGATTACGACACCGTGCTGCTCGACTGCCTGACTCTCTGGGTGAGCAACCTTCTGCTCAAGACCGCCGACGCGGGGCAGGCCGCTCTCGACATCCCCGCCGAGTCCGATCGCCTGCTCCAGCTCTACGAAGACGGCGACGCCTCATGGTTCGTCGTCAGCAACGAGGTGGGCCTCGGCGTCATCCCGGCGAACGAGCTGGCACGCGCCTATGCCGACGCGCTCGGGAGGGTAAACCAGGTATTCGCCGCCGCGGCGGACGACGTGATCGTGATGTACGCCGGGGTGCCGGTGAACGTAAGGGCCTACAGCTCAGGCGAGTGACCCGTGTAAACGGCGCTTAGAACCGAGGGCGGGCGATGGTAGCCTGCGTCCGAAGTGCACGAAACCATGAGGGACATACCCATGGGCTCCGCCACGGTTGTTCGCCGTGTCAGGTCGCAGACCCGAACACGGCCAGAACTTTCTGCGGTCGAGGCGGCTCGCACGCCAGCTTCTCGCTAAGACCTCAATCTCGTCCGACGACCTGGTCCTCGAAATCGGGGCCGGGCGAGGGGCGCTCACCGGACCACTGGCCGAGCGCTGTCGGCACGTCGCGGCCTACGAGATCGATCCGCACGTGTTCCGCGCCCTTGAACGGTCGCTCGGTGATGCCGCGAACGTAACGCTCGTCCACGCGGACTTTCTGCGCAGCGAGCTTCCGCGCGGCCGCTACAAAGTCTGCGCGAGCCTGCCATTCAATATCACGGCTGATGTTGTCGCAAAGCTCACGAGCGGTCTCGATCCGCCGGTGGACGCCTACCTCGTCGTTCAGCAGGAGGCTGCCGAGCGGTTCATCGTGCACCGCCAGCGACGCTTCACACTCGTGGCTTGTCTGCTGTACCCGAGATGGCGTGTCCGAGTGCTTGCGCGCATCCCGGCTGCGGCCTTCAGGCCCCGACCAGCCGTTGATGCCGTACTCCTTCACCTGAGACTTCGGCCCCAACCCTTGATTGCGTCGCGTGGTGACGCCTTGTACCGAGACCTCGTGACACAGGGCTTCGTTGGCGGTCCGAGGCTGCGGGCGTCTCTGCGTTCGCTGTTCACGCGACGGCAACTGCGTCGGGTCTTGCACAACCTGCGGCTCACACTGGATCAATCGCCGTCGGCGGTGCGCCCTGAGCAATGGATCGGCCTGACGCGCTTTGTGGCCCAACACCGTGACGAAGTGAACCTCCGCGGCATTCGCGGAGCGAACGCCAGGCTTCGGAAGCGGCAACGACGGTTGCGCAAGTCGCACCGCACCCGATCATCGCGTCGGCTGACGACGTGATCGTGATGTTCGCCGGGGTGCCCGTGAAAATCTAAGCCCTGAAAGCAGGCGCGAATACGGAGGAATACCCCGCCAGGTACCTAGTTTCGGTGCTTGGCACTGCGGTCGCCGGTCGTTACACCCCCGCCTATCACTCGGCTGTCATGCACTGCGACGAGCCCCGGCAGGCGCGCCCACGCCTGACGCTCGGCCCAGTTGATCCGGTCGGCGTCGGCGGCAAAGAGCAACCCCAGCACGGTGCCGCTGTGCGCCACGTTGACCCCAACCGCCCCGGCGGCTTGCGCCAGGTCGAGCACGGATGCGAGCTGCGGCTTGGGGAGCACCGCCTGGTTCGCCAGGCTGCTCAGCGTCGCGCCTTCGCCAATTGGCTGCGCGTCGCCCTCGGCCAGTCCTGCTGTGATGAGGTCCAGGGCTTCGCGAAACCGCGAGGCGTGGGATCGATGCTCGGCCCGACGGTCCACGGCATTGAACGCTTCGGTATCGACCTCATCGGCAAACTCCAGCGCCAGGACCCGCATCGCGGGCGGTTGTCCCAGCGACCGCGCCATACGGCCGCCGCGATGATCGAAGAGCGCGATGCCGGGCAGCATCACGCCATCGCTCGGCTCCACGGCCAGCGCGAGCTTCGCCTGCTGCCGCGGGTCGATGGACGCGCTCAGCCCCGCCGCCGTCGCGCCGATGGCCGCGGCCACGTCGGCCGTGCTGCTGGCCATGCCCTTGGCTCGCGGCAGCGCAGTCTCGAGATACAGGCGGGCGTCCAGGTCGCGGCGTCCCAGGAATTCCAAGGTCAGCGCCACGGCCCGGCGGGCCTTGGGAGCGTGTGCCGGCCCGTCGACCCTCCCGCTCCCGTCCGACAGCTCAACCGTGGCCGTCGAGCCGAGATCGATCGGGCAGGTCACCATCGCAATCGTGCCGTCCAACTCGCCCTGGGCCAGCTCGCCGCAGGTCCCCGGCGCCCACGCCGTGCCGCGCGCGACGGCGACTTCAGCCGCACCTGCGCGAACCGGCGAAGTCATGGCTCGAGACCCGTCAGGCCGTAGATCAATTTCATGTCGAGGTGTTCGCGCACCAGCGACGCCAGCTTGTCGTACTCGACGTTTGGCTCGATGTCGTCATGGTCGGTCGGCAAGCTGAGCCCGCGCCGCGCGCCGGCGCAGGCCAGAATCGAGCGTCGCACCTCCCGGTTGTGTAACAGGCCGTGCAGATAGGTGCCCAGCGTCAGGCCTTCGGCGTCCATTGCCCCATCCGAGAAGTCGACGCGCTGCCGGGACTGCTCGTCAACCGCGAAGGGACTGAAACACCCAACGGCTGAGGTGACCCCCATGTGGATTTCGTAGGCGACAACCTCCGCACCGCTGCACCCGGCAAGCAGTCCATCGCTCCCGGCGACCCGCGCCCTGACTTGATGCGTCGCCTTGTCTGGACGAAACGTCGTGGTGGCCGGCAGCAGCCCCAGACCCGGCGTCTCGGCGATCCGTGACTCAACCGAGTCCGGGTCTAGGAGCCGCTCGCCGAGCATCTGGTATCCCGCGCAGATTCCAATCACCGGCACCCCGCCGCGCCGCGCGCTCACGATGCGCTCGGCCAGGCCCCGCTCACGCAACCAGCCAAGGTCGGCCACCGTGGTCTTGCTGCCGGGTATCACCACTAAGTCCGGATCGCCGAATTCGGCCGCCCGCGCCACAAATCGCAGCCGCACGCCCGGCTCGTGCCGCAGCGGATCGAAGTCGTCGAAGTTGGCGATATGCGGCAGCCGCATCACGGCAACGTCAACGGCGGTCTCGTCGTCGGTCTCGGAGTCGGCCCCGAGGCCGACCGAATCCTCCTCGGGAATGTGGATGTCGGTGAAGTACGGCACGACGCCCACCACCGGCGCGCCGGTGCGCTCGCGCAGGAACTCCAGGCCCGAGTCGAGCAGGGACGGGTCGCCGCGAAACTTGTTGATCACGTGCCCGCCGACCAGCGCGCGCTCTTCCGGCTCCAACAGCTCCATCGTCCCGACAAGCTGGGCGAAGATCCCGCCGCGATCGATGTCGCCCACCAACAACACCGGCGCCTGGGCGTGGCGCGCGACCCGCATGTTGACGATGTCGTGCTGCTTGAGGTTGATCTCCGCGGGGCTTCCGGCGCCCTCGATCACCACGACGTCAAACTCCGTCCGCAGCCGATCGAGCGCCGCCGTGACCATCGTCCACATCTCGGACTTCAGTTGCTGGTACTCGCGGGCCGAGGCCACGGCCTGCGGCCGGCCCAGCAGCACAACCTGGGAGCGGCGGTCGCCCTCGGGCTTGAGCAGGATGGGGTTCATATCCACGCTCGGCTCGACCAGCGCCGCCGCGGCCTGCACCGCCTGCGACCGGCCAATCTCGCCACCGTCGGGCGTGGCGTAGGAATTCAAGGACATGTTCTGCGCCTTAAACGGCGCGACCTGGAATCCGTCCTGGGCGAAGATGCGACAGAGGGCCGTCGCGAGGACGGACTTTCCGGCGTGCGACGAGGTGCCCTGAACCATCAGCACCTTGGCGCGGCGGCTACCCATGCGCCAGCACCTCCCGCAGCGCCGCGACGAGCCGGACGCATTCCTCGCGCCGCCGCACGGCGATGCGAATGTAGTCGGGCAGGCCGAAGGAGGTGCAGTCTCGCACCAGGATCCGCCGACGCAGCAACGCTTGGCGCACACCGGTGGCATCGCCCACCCGCACCAGCATGAAATTGGCGGCCGAGGGAGCCGCCGGCACGCCCAAGGCGGTCAGTTGCGCCTCGAGGTAGTCCTTGGCTTCGGCGATGACCTCTCGGGCGGCGGCCACGTGCGCCTCGTCCCCGAGCGCGGCAACGCCCACCGCTTGCGCGATGGCGTTCACGCTCCAGGAATGCTGGAGATCGCGGGTGGCCTCAATGACCGGCGGCTGCGCCGCCATGTAGCCCAGCCGCACGCCGGCCAGCGCGTGGTCCTTGGTCATTGATCGCAGCAGCGCCACGTTGCCGCAGCGCAGCAGCGGCAGCGCGTCCCATCCGGCATCGGCCAGCGGCACGTAGGAGGTGTCCAGCACCAGCAGCCCGCCCGAGCCGACGGCCTCACTCAGCCGCTCGGCGGATTCACAGTCCAGGTAGACGCCCGTGGGATTGTTCGGATTGCAGAGAAATACCATCGCCGGACGCGTCGTGGCGATGGTCTCGACCGCCGTGTCCATGGACCAGGTGAATCCATCCGCCGCGGCAGACACCACGAACTTTACGCGCGCGCCGGTGGCATCCGCCGCCGCCTCGTATTCCCCGAATGTCGGTGCAAACACCAGGCAGGTGGACCACGGCGGCATGTGGGCTCGTGCCAGCAGGTGGATGAGCTCCGTCGATCCGTTGCCGACCATGAGCTGATCCGTGTCGACGCCGAGTTGCGCGGCCAGCGCCTCACGCAGGACCAGGCACTCGCGATCGGGGTAGGCCGAAAGATCAGCCTCCGCCGCGGCCTGCCGAACCCGCGGCGACGGTCCCAATGGATTGATGTTGGAGCTGAAGTCCAGCACCTGGTCGCGCGTCAGGTTCTCGGCGCGCAATTCGGCGGTGTCGAATCCGCCGTGCACCGTGGTCATCCTGGGCGGTGGTGTCCGGTCAGCCGGCAATCGCGTGGCGCGCGGCCAGCACGCCGAGCGATACGACGACGGCGAGCACTGCCGTGCGGTTGACGATGCGCACCGCCCGGTCGATGTCGGCCGGTTCCGGCTCCCGCAACTCCTTGCCCAGCACGTAGTGTCCCGGCTTCTCGAGTCGAACGCCCAGCAGCCCCGCCATCACGCTCATCGTCACTCCTGCATTCGGGCTGGCGGTCGCGCCGCCGTCGCACCGCATTGTGCTCCAGGCGCGGCCCAGCGGAAGCCGTGCTAGCCATCCACTCGCCAGCAGCAGCAGCGCGCTCAATCGGGCCGGTATCAGGTTGACGACGTCGTCCAGCCGAGCGGCGGCCTTGCCCAGGTATTCGGTGGGCCCGCGATAGCCCACCATGCTGTCCATGGTGTTCAGCGCTCGATAGGCGATGGCGCCCGGCACGCCGAAGACCGCGAAGGCGATCCAGGGGCCCACGAAGCTGTCGGTGGAGTTCTCGGCCACGGACTCGATCGCCACGGCGGCCACCAGCGGTGGCGTGAGCGCGCTGGCATCGCGGCTGACTAGGCTGCGCAGGCTTTCCCGCGCGAAATCCAGCCGACTTTCGACCAATTCCCGCCGTGTCCGGTGCGCCGCTGCCGTCAATTCCGTCACCGCGAACGCCGTGCGCAGCACAAGGGCTCCGCTGATCAGGTAGGCGATTGGATGTATGGCGGCCAGCGCAGCCAAACCGAACCACGCGGCGGTTCCCGCGCCTCCGACGACCGCGACGACCATGACGCAGCCGTAAGCAAAGGCGGCGACCGGATGCCGCGGAGCAACGCGTCGCAGCGCCTCGGTGACCCTTCCGATCCAAACCACCGGATGCGCCGCATGCGGCGGCTCCGGCAGCAGCAGGTCCAGCAACACGGCAGCCAGAAGGACCGCTGCGTCCCAGATGAGATTGTCCAGCCACGGTGAGAGCATGGTGCTGCGTCACTCTACGCGGAAGCCCCGTAGGCGTTTCGTGCTGCCGGCGGACGCCGTCTGGCGCCACGCCGAACTCAACCGCTGCCGAATACGCGGAGACCCTTGCCTTATCCCTCCCCGTGGAGCCAGGAGCGCAGGTCCGGCCCCCTCTCCCCTGGCGGGAGAGGGTTTGGTGCGGGGGATCCGAGGCTCGGGTGGGCGATGTCTCCCATTCCTGCAAGGAGCTCCGTACGCGGCGTCCGCCCCCGCCGGCGCGATCTCCGCCGCATCTGGTGGTCGTGCCGTTCCTGCCGAGTCGCGCTCGGCACCTCCTACTATCCAGAGGTCGCCGCGACCGAGCCGTCGTGGATCGAAAGCGGATGGCGATCGCCATGCTCGACGAACATCGAAACGCCAACCGGGCCAACTGGGACGCGCGCGTTCCCGCGCACCTGGCCTCGGAGTTCTACGGCGTCGAGGACTTCGTTTCGGGCGCTCGGACGCTCACCCGGGCGGTGGACTTCGATCGCACGCACGTCGGCGACGTGCGGGGGCGCTCGCTGGTCCACCTGCAGTGCCACATCGGCCTCGACACGCTGTCGTGGGCGCGGCTCGGCGCCGGCGTCACCGGCATCGACTTCTCCGAGCGCTCGATCGAAGCAGCGCGCGACATCAGTCGCCGCAGCGGCGTCCCGGGTCGCTTCATCCTGGCCGATGTCCACGACGCGCCCGAGGTCCTCCCCGAGACCTTCGACATGGTCTATGCCAGCGAGGGCGTGCTCTGCTGGCTGCCCTCGGTGGCGGCCTGGGCGCGCGTCGTCCGACGGTTCACGCGTCCCGGCGGGACTTTCTACATCCGCGACGGACATCCCCTCGCGCACGCGCTCGACCAGGAGCGCTCCGACGGGCAACTGGTGGTGACGGAGCCGTACTTCGAATCCGGAGCCATCCGCTACGACGAGCCGGGCACCTACACCGGGGACGGCGTCGACATCGAACACACCACGACGTACGAGTGGAATCACAGCCTGGGTGAGATCGTGAGCGCGATCGCCGACCAGGGATTCCGCATCGAGTCGTTGAAGGAATATCCGTTTGCGGGCTACCAGGGGCTGCGCGAAATGGTCCAGGGCGATGACGGCTGGTGGCGGCTGCCGGACCGCCCCGAGCGGCTGCCGTCGCTCTTCGGACTCAAGGCCACCTTGCCCGCCGACGCCGCGCCGGCGCAGTGACGACTCCGCAGCGACCCTGAGTTTTCTTCAGGATCCAGGGAACGATTCGCCCGCTGGCCGCGTAGTCTCTTCCGGGGGAATCCCGTGATCATGGGCCAAAAAGGCATGCAGGCGCGCCATCTTGCTCGCGGACGCCGCCGGTTGCCGTCGATGGCTGCGTTATTTGCGGCTGCTCTTGTCGTGGCTGTTGCCGCGGCGGCTGCGCCCACCTTCCGTCCACCCGCAGCCGCGCTGGACTGCGAAGGCGTGGTCCTCGACGACGGCTGCCTTTTCACGATCACCGGCGGCGACACCATCGATCCCAACGACGGATTCGCCGTGACCAACGGCGGCGGCGTGCCGCTATGGGATTTCGTCCGCGACCGCGACCTCCAGGCTCTCGGCTACCCCATCAGCCAGCGCTGGGTCAGCGGTCCCTTCACCCTCCAGGCCTTCCAGAAGGTGATTCTCCAGTGGGACCCAGGCAAGGCCCGCATGAACTACTACAACACCCTCGACGTGCTCGCGGATCGCTACCCGGAGGTCGAGCTGCCCAACGTCCCGCCCCACCAGACTCTGGAAGCCGATCGAGGCGCCGACTTCGCCACCATCACGCAAAACCACCTGGCGCTATTGGACCAGAACGCGGCGATCAAGGAGCGGTTCCTGAGCGAGCCCGACTGGCTCAACCTCTACGGTCTGCCGATCAGCTACGACGAGCGGGAGGTCAACGGGAATCCGCAAGGCCTGCAGCTGCTGCGCGCCCAGCGGACGGTGTTCGTGATCTGGAACGTGCCGGCGCCGGGAACGACAGTGGGCCGGGTGAACCTGCAAAACGTGCCGGACAAGGTGAAGAAGCTCAGCAACGTCATCATTCCGGACGCGGCCAAGGCCCCGATCGCGCGGCACGAGATCGCCGGTTTGCCGGAGTTCACGCTCGCGCCGCCCGCGCCTGCGCAGTCCCAGGCGACAACGTCCGGCGAGCGATTCGTCGCCATCAGCAGCGGCGAATACCACACGTGCGCGCTGCGGTCCGACGGCGAGCCCGTGTGCTGGGGGGTTGCCGACGGCGGGCAGCGGCCCGGCTTTGGTCAAGTTGGCTTCGGCCAATCCGATCCGCCTGCGGGTGAGCGGTTTGTGGCCATTGATGCCGGTGGCGAGCACACCTGCGCCTTGCGCGCGGACGGCGCCGCCGTGTGCTGGGGACGCGATGACTTCGGCCAAGCCTCGCCGCCCAACGGCGAACGCTTCGTGTCCATCAGCAGCGGTGGTGCGCACACTTGCGGCCTCCGCGCGGACGGCGCAGCCGTGTGCTGGGGAAACAACGAGTCAGGCCAAGCCACGCCGCCCGACGGCGAGCGCTTCACCGCCGTCAGCAGCGGCTCGTACCACACCTGCGGGCTGCGTGAGGGCGGAATTCCCGTTTGCTGGGGTCCAGAGCCGTACTGGGACGGTCACACGGGATGGGAAGCTCCGCCGGATGTCCCGCTGCTTGTGGTGGACAGCGCCTATGGCTACACCTGCGGCATTGAGCTCGACGGCTCGCCGATCTGCTGGGGCGCGCGGTCGGACGTGGTCTACAGCGGCCAATATCCGCGCGGTTACCAGCGCCTCACCGCCATCAGCGGGCGTGGCAGCTCCGGGCAGGGCGGCTGCGGACTTTGGACCAACGGCACGGTTGTGTGCTGGGGCTATATCGATCCACCCCCGGAGCGGCAGAAGTTCATTTCCATCAGCAGCGGTCGCGAACACACCTGCGGCATCCGCCGCGACGACGGGGCGCTCGTGTGCTGGGGCAGCGATGAATACGGCCAGTCGTCGCCGCCCGGAGGCGTTCGATTCGAAGGACCCGAGGAATTCCCGTCCAGGCTGACCGGACCCGATGTTCCGCTGGAGTCGATCA
The DNA here is from genome assembly GCA_026708035.1 of Chloroflexota bacterium. Lineage (NCBI taxonomy): Bacteria > Bacillati > Chloroflexota > Chloroflexota bacterium. Next base: position 218,515 of record JAPOVQ010000025.1, read on the forward strand.
GCAGCGGTGGCCTTCATGCCTGCGGCATCGATGCCGCGGGCACTGCCTGGTGCTGGGGCGACGATGGCTACGGCCGGTCGTCGCCCCCGCCCGGCGAGACATTCGCATCCCTCGGCAGTGGCTGGGCGCATACCTGCGGCGTGCGAATGGACGGCAGCATCGCCTGCTGGGGCGAAGACGACTTCGGTCAAGCGTCCCCGCCCTCCGGTGGGGGCTTCGTCGCCGTCAGCAGCGGCTCGAACCACACCTGCGCTCTTCGCAGCGATGGCGTCGCCATCTGTTGGGGCAGCGACCAGGTTGATCAGACCTCGGTGCCCGAAGGCGAGCGATTCACCACCCTAAGCAGCGGCTGGTCCCACACGTGCGGCCTGCGCGCCGACGGTACTGCCGTCTGCTGGGGCAGCGACCTTTTTGGTCGCGCGACTCCCCCGGCCGGTGAGACGTTTTCTGCCATCACCGGCGGCTGGGTGCACACCTGCGCGCTGCGCCCGGACGGCACGGCGGTGTGCTGGGGCGATGACGACGAGGGCCAGGCCTCGCCGCCTGCCGACGAGCGGTTCGTCGCCATCAGCGCCAATGCCGACCACACGTGCGGTCTGCGAGCGGACGGCACGCCCATTTGCTGGGGAGCCATTCAATATTTCTTCAGCCAGGGGCATGACGCCGGCCAGGCGTCCCCGCCGCCGGGAGAACGGTTCGTCGCCGTCAGCAGCGGCTTTCAGTTCACCTGCGGACTCCGCGAGGACGGCTCTCACGCGTGCTGGCGATTTAGTCCCGGCACGGGGATCCCCGAGGGCCTGAGCAGCCGTGGATTCGAGGCAGTCAGCGGTCGAGTGCTCACGTCGATAAGCAACGGCAATCGCTTCACCTGCGCGCTTGATTCAAACGGCGCTCCCGTGTGCTGGGGCATGGACGACTACGGCCAGGCGTCGCCGCCCGCGAACGAGCGGTTCGTGGCCCTCAGCAGCGGGGAGCGGCATGTTTGCGCCCTGCGGGCAAATGGCACGCCGGTTTGCTGGGGCGACCCGTCGAGCGGGCGGACGGCAGCGCCAGCCGGGGAGACGCTCACAACCCTGAGCAGCGGCTTTGCGCACACATGCGGTCTGCGGTCGCACGGCACGCCGGTCTGCTGGGGCTGGAACGGCCATGGCCAGGCGTCACCGCCGGACGGCGAGCGGCTCGTCGCCATAAGCAGTGGGCACGCGCACACCTGCGGCTTGCGCCAGGGCGGCGCACCGGTCTGCTGGGGAGAGAACGACGACGGCCAGGCATCACCGCCGGGAAGGGCGCAATTCGTGTCGATCGCCAGCGGTGCCAACCACACCTGCGCCCTGAACGCCGATGGCAGCCCGTTCTGCTGGGGCGACGAGGACGACGCCGTGGCACGCGCGCCGACCGTCGATCAGTACCACTCGATCGACAGCACCGCCGGCTACGCCTGCGGCCTGCGCCCGGACGGCACGCCGGTGTGCTGGGGCAAAGGCGCACTGGGCGCCCCGCCTGGAGAGTCGCTCACGGCCATCAGCCTGGGGCACGTGCACAACTGCGGCCTGCGCCAGGACGGCCGTCCCGTCTGCTGGGGCGATGGGTTCGAAACGCCGGTTGAATCGGCTGGGCGCTCGACCTACCAGATCATCAGCGAGCAGCGGGTTCTCGATGTCAGTGGCGGCTACGGCCACACGTGCGCCCTGCGTGAGGATGGCCGCCCCGTGTGCTGGTCGCTCAGGGGCGCCTATCCCAACCTCAGCGGCGAGCTGTCGGTGCCCTACGGGGAACAATTCACCACCTTGAACAGCGGCGGCGGCCACACCTGCGCCTTGCGCGATGACGGCACGGCCGTGTGCTGGGGGTCCGACCACTCCGGAGAGTCCACGCCGCCGCAGGGCGCACGCTTCACCGCGGTGAGCAGCGGCTACGGGTTCACCTGCGGCCTGCGTCAGGATGGCGCCGCCGACTGCTGGGGCAGCGACGAGGATGGCCAATCGTCGCCCCCGGAAGGCGGACGATTCGTCGCCATCAGCAGCGGGATGGGCCTCTACAAGGCGCACACGTGCGCCCTGCGCGAGGACGGGTCCGCCGTCTGCTGGGGCGCCAACGACCGGGACCAGGCCACGCCGCCGGCAGACGAACGCTTCATGGACATCGCCAGCGGCGCCCTGCACACCTGCGCCCTGCGCGTGGACGGTACGGCCGTCTGTTGGGGCTACAACTGGGACCGCCAGGCCTCGCCGCCGGCGGGACTCGCCTTCACCGCCATCACCGCCGGTCGCGCCCACACCTGCGCCATTCGCGCCGACGACCAGTCGGCCGTTTGCTGGGGATCGAGCCACGACCAGATCTATGACTACCAGGGCCAGGCCCGGCCGCCCTATGGCGAGACCTTTTCCGCCATCAGCGCCGGCCAGGACCAAACGTGCGGCGTGCGCGCTACGGACTCGACCCTGATCTGCTGGGGCGAGGGACCGGGGCATCGATCCGGCTATCCCAAGGAGAAGCCCTTCGCCGATGTCGGCGACGAGTCGTTGGCGTCGATCAGCAGCGGCAACGGCCACGTCTGCGGCCTGCGGCACGACGGAACCGCCGTTTGCTGGGGTGACAACGAGACCGGTGAGGCCAATCCGCCGCCGGAGACGTTCAGCGCCATCAGCGCGGGGGGCGACCACACCTGCGCCCTGCGGGCGTCCGACGGGGAGGCCATCTGCTGGGGCAGCAACCGCACCCCCGAGGGCAAGTTCGCCGGCTATCGCGATCAGGCACTGCCGCCGCTTGGCGAATCATTCGTCGCCATCGCCAGCGGTTCCCTGCACACCTGCGCCCTCAAGGCCGACGGCCAGGTCGTCTGCTGGGGCGGTTGGTTCGACGATGACGACGCGGAGCCGCCGGCGGGTGAGCGATTTACGACCATCGTCAGCGGCGGCGAAAGCACCTGCGCGCTGCGTCAGGACGGATCGGCGATGTGCTGGAGTGTGGGCTACCGGCTTTGGGAGTCCACGCCGGCGCACGAGCGCTTCGCGGCGATTGGCATGGGGCAAAGGCACGCGTGCGGTATCCGCGGCGACGGCTCGACCGTGTGCTGGGGCGGCTCCCGGAGGGGCCAGTCGATTGCGCCGGACGATGAACGGCTGGTCGCGGTGACCGGCGGCCACTCCCACACCTGCGGCCTACGGCAGGACGGCACCGCGGTGTGCTGGGGCATCAACTACGAACCCTCGTATGGGGCCTGGTACGGCCAGGCGTATCCGCCCCGGGACGAGCAGTTCACGGCGATCAGCGCCACTGCCCACTTCACCTGCGCGCTGCGCCAGGACGGCTCGCCCCACTGCTGGGGCGAGGGCTACGACAGCCCCGAACCGGCCCGGACGACCTATGCGGACATTGCCAACGAGACCTTCGTTGCCGTCGACGCCGGCTGGGACTACACCTGCGGTCTGCGTCCCGACGGAACCACGGTCTGCTGGGGGAATCAGCCGCCGGACCCGGAGCAATCGAGGCGGTGGGGCGACTTCGCCCGCGAGTGGCCGCCGGAAGGCGAGCGGTTCACCGCCATCAGCACCGGCACGTCGTTCACCTGCGGGCTGCGAGCGGACGGCACCGCGATCTGCTGGGGCGAAAACACGAACGGCGAGGCCTTCCCCCCACGAAATGAGACGTTCGTCGCCATCACCTGTGGAAACGCCGACTCGTGCGGCCTGCGGAGCGACGGGACCGTCGTGTGCTCGGGCTTCGTCAACAGCGTGAGCGGTGGACACTATTTGCCGGCAGAGCTGCAGGGTGAGCGGTTCAACGTGATCAGCTACGGCGCTTTTCATGTCTGCGCGCTTCGCGCGGACGGATCGCCGGTCTGTTGGGGGAGCAACCGCGACGGTGAGGCGGCGCCACCCGAGGGCGAGCGGTTCGCGGCTATCAGCGGCGGTGCCAGCCACACCTGCGCGCTGCGCGCGGACGGCTCGCCGGTCTGCTGGGGGAAGGACGATTTCGGCCAGGCGTCGCCGCCCACCGGCGAGCGCTTCACCGCCATCAGCAGCGGCTCCAGCCACACCTGTGCCCTCCGAGCGGATGGCGCCGCCGTCTGCTGGGGCGCGGCGCTGGGCGACACCTTCATTCAATCCGGACGCACGTACGAAGTCGGCTTTGGCCAATCCGCGCCGCCGGCTGATGAGCGTTTCGCTTCCATCAGCAGCGGCTCGAGCCACATCTGCGGCCTCCGCTTCGACGGCAAGGTGATCTGCTGGGGCAGCGGGTTCACCGACGAAGGCTGAGTCGTCGTATTCCCAATCTGCCGAGGCAGGATTCGGCGCATCTGGGGAGGCTTGGCGGCGACATCTGGGCGGCAGCGCTCACCAAGGGTCATTCCGAGCGCCTTTTCTGTCACTCCGAGCGCAGCGAGGAATCCAAGCGGCGGAAAAAAGGCACAGTGTCGGTAGATTCATCACGCCGCTCGGGCGGCCGTGCCTAATCCACAGGACTCCCATTGACTGAACCCGCGGACATTCTCGACCTGCACCTCGCCGCCCTGTTCACCCAGGACGAGGAGGGAAACCTCATCGCCACCAACGACCCCGAGCCTGACCAAGTCGCCGCTCCGCGGCTCTACCTTGGCCGCAGCCCCGAACGCTGCGTGCTGCGCTTCCGACGCGGCATGGACGAGTCAACCCGCGCCGCCCTGCGCGACCTGGCGGCCCCGGACTTGACCGCAAACGACCCAAACCGCGAGCCGGTCAATCAAGCGGCAATCGAAGCGCTACTCGCCGCCGAGCAACCGATCCAGAACATCTACTTCGGCCCGGCGTTCAGGTTCCCAGATGTCGAAGCAGCTGCGAATCCCCTCCGTCATTCCGGTTCAGCCCCCTCCACCTGGAAGGGGGAGGGCTGGGGAGGGGGTCAGGGTGAGGGTGATCCGGAGTATGGCAGTGGGAGAACACGCCGTGTCCCCTCTCCCTCGATGGGCGAGGGCAAGGGTGAGGGTGATTCGGGACTGGGGAGTAGGACCTCGACCAGTAGCCCAGGTGTCTCCCAAACCGGGGAGCCAAATCCCGGCCCCCTCCGTCACTCCGGCGAAAGCCGGAATCCAGGCTCTACCGAACCTTCTCACGCACGAGTAGGGGCGGTTCGCGAACCGCCCCTACAGCGGTCCGCAAACGTCCCCGGCGGCGGGAATCCCGGCCCTCAGGAGGTCGTCGAGATCTCCCCATCCACCACCCACCTGCTCAGCCCCGAATACGCCTGGCTGGCCGATGAGCTGAAGGTCCGCAACCCCGTCATAGCCGTCGTCGTGGACGGCATGACGGTATCCGTGTGCTTCAGCGCCCGCGCCACCGCGGCCGCCTCCGAGGCCGGCGTCGAGACTCTCCCCGAGCACCGCGGCCGCCGCTATGCCGGGGCCGTCACCGCGGCCTGGGCCGCCGAAGTGCGGTGCCAGGGACGCATCCCGCTCTACAGCACCTCGTGGACCAACCACGCCTCCCGCCGCGTCGCCGCCCGCCTGGGCCTCATCCAATACGCCACCGACTTCCACATCAGCTAAAGAATCTCGGCGTAGATTCCGTCCCTCTGAAATGAGACGTTCGAATCAGTCTGTAGGGGCGTCCCTTGTGGGCGCCCTGTCTGCCGGTGACCAGGGCAGCCACTAGGGCTGCCCCTTGTATGTTGCGAGACCTTCGGATCGTCCGAAGGCAAGCACCGGGCCGGG